>JALEWA010000099.1 GCA_022788085.1 Lachnospiraceae bacterium | reverse complement strand
AAAATGCAGTCTCAAAAGCAAAGGAACTTCTTTTACATGGTTCCGATATCGTGACGGATACGAATATGGCTCTGGCAGGAATCAATAAGAGAGTGCTGGCGAGACTTGGAGGGCAGGCACACTGTTTTATGGCAGATGAGGATGTGGCTCAGCTTGCCAAAAAGAGAAGGGTAACACGTGCCGTTGTCAGTATGGAAAAGGCAAAAAATATTCAAAAGCCTGTGATTTTTGCCATAGGAAATGCGCCGACTGCATTAATACAGCTCTATGAAATGATGCAGACAAGCGATTGGAAGCCGGCATTTATTATTGGTGTTCCGGTTGGCTTTGTGAATGTAGAAGCTGCGAAAGAACTGATACTGGAAACGGATGTGCCTTACATTGTGAACCGTGGCAGAAAAGGCGGAAGTAATGTTGCGGCTGCCATTTGCAATGCTCTTTTGTATGAGCTGACAAGGTAAAGGGAAAACACTATGCGATATGGATTTACAACGGGAAGCTGTGCGACAGCAGCGGCAAAGGCGGCAGCCTTTATGCTTCTGACAGGTGCAAAAAAGACTAAAATCACAATTGAAACACCAAAAGGGATTCCTTATACTGCTGGCCTTTTGGATATTGACCGCAAAGAGCATGAGGTAAGCTGTGCCGTACAAAAGGACGGAGGCGATGATCCTGATATTACGTCGGGGACTTTGATTTATGCAAAGGTCGCTCTTACTTCCCAGCTTGAACCAAGGATACAGATAGATGGTGGTATCGGTGTAGGAAGAGTAACCAAGCCGGGACTTGACCAGCCTGTCGGAAATGCGGCAATCAACCATGTCCCAAGGGAAATGATAGAAAAGGAAGTCATGGAGGTCTGTCAGATTACCGATTATAAGGGAGGGCTGCGGATAGAGATTTATGTACCGGAAGGCGAAAAACTGGCATCCCAGACCTTTAATCCGCGTCTTGGAATTGTTGGAGGCATTTCGATTCTTGGAACGAGCGGAATCGTCGAGCCTATGAGCAGTCAGGCACTTCTTGATACGATTCGTGTGGAGCTTAGACAAAGGAGAGCACAGGGCTATGATTACGTAGCAGTTTCGCCCGGAAATTACGGACTTGATTTTATGAAGAGGACATATGGATATGACTTGGACAGAAGTGTAAAGTGCAGTAATTTTGTCGGTGATACGGTTGATATGGCAGTAGAACTGGGATTTACGAAAATGCTTCTGACAGGACATATCGGAAAGCTGATTAAGGTTGCAGGAGGCATTATGAATACGCATTCCAGAGAAGCGGATTGCCGTATGGAACTTCTTGCGGCATTTGCAGCAAGAGAACATGTAGAGAATGATAATATCTGTCAATTACTTGAATGTGTGACAACCGAAGAAGCAGTAAGAATCCTGAAAGAACAGGGAAAATGTGAAGCAGTCATGGAATATGCAATAGAGCGTATCTGTTATTATCTGGAAAAGCGTGCTAAGGGAGCACTTTCCATTGACTGTATTTTATATGCAAATGAATTTGGAGAATTAGCAAAGAGCAAGGGGGTAGAGAAATGGTTTACTTTGTTGGTGCAGGAACAGGCGCAGTTGATTTGATTACCGTTCGCGGAATGCGTTTGCTAGAGCAGGCAGATGTTGTTATTTATGCGGGCTCGCTGGTAAATCCTGAGCTTTTGGCATATACAGGAAAGGAATGTCAATGTTATAACAGTGCGACAATGACCTTAGAGGAGGTCATTGCTGTGATGTGTCGGGCACAAAAAGAAGGGAAAATGACAGTAAGGCTTCATACAGGGGAGCCCAGCATCTATGGCGCAGTGCGTGAGCAGATGGATGAGCTTGATAAAAGAGGCATTCCTTATGAAAGTTGTCCGGGAGTCAGTGCATGCTTTGGTGCTGCGGCTTCCTTAAATCTGGAGTACACACTTCCAGACGTTTCTCAGTCACTCATTATTACAAGGATGGCAGGAAGAACTTCAGTACCGGAACGGGAAAGCATTGAGAGCTTTGCATCACATCATGCATCGATGGCGATTTATCTAAGTACCGGAATGCTGGAGGAGTTAAGTGGGCGCCTGATTGCAGGGGGCTATGAGAAGGATACCCCTGCGGTATTGGTCTATAAGGCAACGTGGCCTGATGAGGAAGCTTATATCACAACCGTCGAGAAGCTTGCCGGTGTGGCAGCAGAGCATAATATAACAAAGACTGCTCTCGTACTTGTCGGAGATGTGATTGCACACCGTGATTATGCAAAATCAAGACTATATGCTGCTGATTTCGCTACGGAATTCCGCAAAGGGGTAAGTAAGGAAAATGCAGTTAAGTGTGATTAGTTTTACGAGGACGGGAAGCAGGTTATCGGAACGTATTGGGGGTTGTCCACAGTGGGGAGACGTTAAGCGCTTCACAAAGTGTAAATCGGTTGCAACAGAAGATAGAGAGCAGGAAGCAATTACTTATGTGCCACAGAGTATATGCGAGTGGGCAGGCGAGCAGATGGAAGAAAAAAATATCCTGCTGTTTATCGGGGCTTGTGGGATTGCCGTACGTGCCATTGCACCGCATTTAACCGATAAGCTGCATGACAGCCCTGTGCTTGTCATGGATGAAGAGGGGAAATATGTGATACCGATTCTTTCCGGACATGTTGGAGGAGCAAATGAAATTGCAAGGCTGTTAGCAGATCGTATGCAGGCAAAGGCGGTCATAACAACCGCAACCGATGTGAACGGAAGCTTTGCCGTAGACCTGTTTGCAAAGAAAAATGCATTATCAATAGAAAATAAGAATGGGATTGCAAGTATATCCTCTAAAATACTGGAAGGAAAGACCATTACCGTATCGATTGAGCCGGGACATTGGAATCAGCAGGAGAAGCTGCCTTCCCAGATATGTATCGTGGATTATCCGCCAAAGGAGCCGGTGAATCTTGTCATTTCCGCAGAACAAAGAGATTTTGAAGCAGAGCTCTTTTTGATACCGAAGGAATATGTTATCGGAATCGGCTGTAAAAAGGGGAAAGAGGAACAAAAGCTCATAGCATGGATTCAGAAAAATCTGAAAGCCATGGGAATTACAATGGAACAGATATATGCAGTTGCTTCGATTGACCATAAGAAGGAGGAAGAGGGGTTACTTGCCTTAACGAGGGAGGAGCGAATTCCATTTCTGACATATTCGTCAGAAGAACTGCTGAAAGTTCCGGGAGACTTTCAGGAATCGGAGTTTGTGAAGGAAACGGTTGGAGTTTCCAATGTCTGTGAACGGGCGGCACTTCTTGCCTGTGGTGAGGGTGGAAGCCTTGTGTATGGGAAACATGCAGAGGACGGAATGACGATAGCAATTGCAAGAAGGAAATGGAGTGTGTCATTTGATGAAGGCTAGAATTTATATTGTTGGAATGGGACCTGGCAGGGAAGAGATGATGACAGTGGAGGCAATACAGGTGTTAGAGCAGTCAGATGTTATTGTTGGATACCCGGTATATTTGAAGCTGTTAGGAGAGCGTTTTCAAGACAAGGAGTTTTTATCGACTCCAATGAAGCAGGAAAAGGAACGCTGCCTTATGTGCTTTGCGGAGGCTTTAAAAGGAAAACAGGTGTCGCTTATATGCAGTGGTGATGCAGGAATTTATGGGCTGGCATCCTTGATGTATGAGCTTGGCAGAGAATATCCGGAGGTTGAGCTTATTGTGATTCCGGGAATTACGGCGGCAAGCAGTGGTGCAGCAGTACTTGGAGCACCGTTAAACCATGATTTTTGTGTGATTAGCTTAAGTGATCTGCTCACTCCGTGGGAGAAGATAGAAAAGAGACTCACAGCAGCAGCCGAGGGAGATTTTGCGATTGCTATTTATAATCCATCCAGTCATAAGCGCCATGATTACCTGCAAAAGGCGTGTGACATTCTGCTTGCATCCATCGAAGGCGAGCGTGCCTGCGGTTATGTGGAGAATATCGGGAGGGATGGCACAAGAGCAGTGACATGTACCCTGCGTGAATTGCGGGATGCAAACGTCAATATGTTTACGACTGTGTTCATAGGCAATTCCGGTTCCGAAATCATGGATGGAAAGCTTGTTACCCGACGTGGTTATAGCATTTAATAGAGGGAAGAAAATGAAAGAAGTGCTGATATTTGCAGGAACAACAGAAGGAAGAAGATTATCTGAGTATCTTGTAGAAGCTGGTATTGCACATACGGTGTGCGTTGCAACAGAATATGGGGAAATCGTGCTTAAGGAGCATCCACTTGTCACGATACATCAGGGAAGAATGCAGGAGCAGGAGATCAGGGCATTTATTCTGGAGAAGGATTATGCGGCTGTTATTGATGCGACACATCCTTATGCAGAAGTCATTACACAGAATATCAAGTCTGCCATGAACGGGCTTCCTGTTTCATATTACAGGCTACAAAGAGAAATGACAGAAGTGTCATATGAGAAGCTTGTCTGCTTTGACAGCCATGAAGCATGTGCACTTGCCCTGGAGAAGGTAAAAGGAAATATTCTTTTAACGACAGGCAGTAAGGAGCTTATACCATATACCTCGAGGGAAGGCTTAAGGGAGAGGCTTTATGTCAGAGTGCTTCCGAGTGTGGAAAGTATTACATTATGTGAGGAAAAAGGAATATGTGGAAAGCAGATTCTTGCTTTGCAGGGGCCTTTTTCAACAGAGCTTAATGAAGCAATCATTCATCAGTACAGAATAGCCTGTCTGGTAACGAAGGAAAGTGGAATGCAGGGTGGGTATACATGGAAGCTGGAAGCAGCAAGAAATGCAGGTATTCCCGTATTTGTCATACGAAATACTGCCACAAAGGAGGGGCTTTCCTTCGAAGAGGTATGTCAGAAAATGGATGAGCTTTATGAAAGAAAGCCGGTATTTGAGATTATCCTTGCAGGAACCGGTATGGGAGTGGACAAGAATCTGACAAAAGAGGCATATGAAGCAATTATGCAGGCTGATATTCTGCTTGGCGCAGAGAGAATGATTCGGGATTACGAGCCTCGCATAGAGAAAAAGCCATATTATCAGGCCGCAAAGATTATTCCTTATCTAAAAGAGCTTCAGGAAAAAAGGATAGCTGCAAATATAAAAAGAGTTGTGATTCTTTTTTCCGGTGACAGTGGCTTTTATAGTGGGTGTGAGAGCCTGTATCAAAGTCTGGAACAGGAAATCAGTAAGGGAACGCTATCGGCAACACTTCGTATCCTGCCGGGTATCTCTTCGATATCCTATCTGGCAGCCTGCACCGGTGTGAGCTATCAAGATGCGGCAATCAGAAGTACGCATGGTAAGGCTTGCTGGCAGCAGGAGCTTTTAGAAACCATCAAGTATCATACAATGACCTTTCTTCTGACTTCTGGCGTAAAGGATATAAGGGAACTGGGACAGCTTTTGATAGAAAATGGTTTAAAAGAATGTACCATCATTGCAGGCTATCAGCTTTCCTATCCGGAACAGGAGCTTTATCGTCTGACGACAGAGGAGTGCTGCAGGCTTCAAAAGGAAGGACTCTATACTTGCCTGATTCAGAACCCTTATGCCAAGCCGCGACTGCTGACACATGGCATAGCGGATGAAGAATTTCTGCGTGATAAGGTTCCTATGACAAAAGAGGAAGTCAGAGGGGTAAGCATATGTAAGCTTCGATTAGAAGAAGGTGCAGTGTTGTATGATATCGGAAGTGGAACAGGCTCGATTGCTGTTGAAACAGCAAGACTCTCGGAAACAGTACAGGTATATGCCATCGAGCGAAAAGAGGAAGCCATTTCCCTGATAGAGAGAAACTGTAAAAAGTTCGGAGTACAAAATGTTTCCATCATCAATACACTTGCACCGGAGGGGCTTTCCAAACTGCCTAAGCCGACACATGCCTTCCTTGGGGGCAGTGGAGGAAAACTGAAAGAAATCATGATAGAACTGTATCAAAGGAATCCGGAGCTTCGTGTAGTAATCAATGCTATCAGCATGGAAACGATTTGCGAGATGAAAGAGGTTTTGGCGCAATTTCCTGTCAAGGATTTGGATATTGTCCAGTTACAGACAAGTAAGGCGAAGAAAATTGGAGAGTATCATCTGATGCAGGCACAGAATCCTGTCTGGATATGTTCTTTTTCCTTTACGGATGGGATAGACGGAAAGGGTGAAATATAGCTTGCCAGACAAAAGAAAGGGATAATGAGATAAAAGTGAAACTACCAAGAATTATGATTGCTGCGCCCAAAAGCAGCAGCGGAAAGACGATGATAACCTGTGCTCTGTTACAGGCACTAAAGAATAAGGGGGAACGCATTTGTGCCTGTAAATGCGGGCCAGATTATATAGACCCCATGTTCCATAAGAAGGTGTTAGGTATCACATCAAGGAATCTGGATACGTTTTTTACCGATGCAAAAAGAACAAGATCACTACTACAAGCAGAAAAAAGAGAAAATGACATGGTTGTCATAGAAGGAGTTATGGGACTTTTCGATGGCCTGGGAGGAATTCAGGAAGAGGGTTCCTCTTATCATCTGGCAAAGGTGACGGGAACGCCAATTGTCCTTGTGGTGGATGCAAAAGGAATGGGACGATCTGTTATACCACTACTTGCAGGATTCCTTGCATATGATACAGAGCATTTGATTCGGGGAGTTATCCTGAACCGCATGTCAAAAGCTTATTATGAAGTTTTAAAACCCTTAATAGAGAAAGAACTTGGAATTATCGTACTGGGCTTTTTCCCGGAGGAAAAAGGTATAAGCATCGAAAGCAGGTATCTTGGACTTAAGCTGCCGGATGAAATAGAAAATCTGAAAAATCAGGTAGAAACAGCAGCAAAGAAGCTTGCAGCCACAGTTTTGGTGGATGGTATTGTGAGTATCGCAAGGACGGCAGGAGAATTGAAAGAGGAAGCTGATTTTGCATATTTGCCGATAACCGAAGAAAAGCCTGTAATCGCGGTAGCAAGGGATGAGGTGTTTTGCTTTTACTATGAAGAGAATCTCGCTTTATTGGAACAACTTGGCGCAAAGCTTGCTTTTTTCTCGCCGCTTCATGATAAACAGCTTCCTGATCACTGCCATGGTATTCTGCTCGGTGGAGGCTATCCGGAGCTTGCAGCAGAGGAATTAAGCCGGAACAAGCAGATGCTTACAAGCATTCGAAATGCCATGAAAGGCGGTATGCCTTCTGTTGCAGAATGCGGAGGCTTTCTATATCTTCACGAGAGCATGGAGGATTGTAAGGGCAGAGTATTCCCTATGGCTGGTGTCATTCCTGCTTCTTGCAAAAATGCGGGTAAGCTGGTACGCTTTGGCTATATTGAAATGACACAGAGACAGGGCTTCTTTTTACCAGAGGGTGAGAAGATTCGCGGGCATGAATTCCATTACTATGACAGCACAGATAACGGAAATGATTGTGTGGCTGTAAAGCCGGTTTCGGGAAGACAGTATCCATGTATAATTGCAGGTAAGAACCACTGGTGGGGCTTCCCACATCTTTATTATCCGTCGAATCCTGCTTTTGCAAGGCATTTTATAGAAGAAGCCGTAACATATAAGAAAGTTATGAACGAGGTGTAATGAAATGGAAAATTCTTATCGTTTTTTTGAAAATAAGGACTGTCAGTATTTTCCCTGCCATGAGGGGCTGACGGAGTTTAACTGCTTATTCTGCTACTGTCCGATGTATATGCTGGAGCATTGTCCGGGCAATCCACAGTATATAGAGGTAAGAGGCAGGACAATTAAGGCGTGTACGGACTGTACCTTCCCGCACAGACCGGAGAACTATGATAAGATTATGCAGATTTTGAAGAATGTGGGAGAATAAGGAAGAGTGGCTTTTAGCTTAACGCAGAAGCCACTCTAATATGCTAGTCTTCTAATATTGGTAAAATTGTTTCCATGGATTTACTAAACTCTTCGTCTGATGAATTGTAGAAAAGCATCAGATCAAGATTGTCATTTGCCTGCTTTAAAGGTTCAGGGATGGAGAAGTCTATCGTTTTGATGTATTCATCCCAGTGTGCCAGCTTCCATGTGTCACGGTCAGAGTTCCTTTCTATCATCCGTGCATGGCATATTTCCGGAGCTGTAATTACCCATATAATAACCAGTTTTGCACCTTTTTCTTTCAGTTTGTTGCTGAAATTTTTTAAGAAAACTTCATCATGTACTTCTTCAGTGAAAGGGGCATTAATGAGAACGATATCATCATATTCTAATGCCTCAAGACCAAGATTGATAATTACTTCATATTCATAGTCTCTAATATTTTTCTCAAAAAAATCAGAACTTCTGTTGATTTCTTCGCCACCAGCTGCAAAAACGCGGTTGGATAAAGGAATTAAAGTGTCTTTATCAAGGTATACGACGTGTTTCAAATTCTTTGCCAACTGTTTGGAAATAAATGTTTTTCCGCAGGCGGGAGGAGAAGTCACTAAAATTAGTTTTTTCATAATAATACATGCCGGCAGATATGCCGTTTCCTTTCTAAAAAGTATATATCTTTGCACCATATTATAGAGAAGTGCAATCAGAGACGCAAGAGATTTTTTGACGATTTTTTTTGATAAAAAACAGAAAAAATAATAAAATCCAAACAAATATCAGAAAATGTATCTTGATTAATCAATGAAATAAAGTCATAATAATATATTTAAGAAGGTTTGTAACTATGAAAGCATAGAGTAGTTATGGATATATGGTAAACGATATAGATCAGGGACATATTCTTGAAAATATTGTTTATTTGGAGTTAGTTCGTAGAGGTTATACTGTTTATATTGGTAAAAATGGAACTGCAGAGGTTGATTTTGTAGCACAGGATTTTGATGGTAACATAGAATATTATCAGGTATCCTGGACGGTACGGGATGAAAAAAAGTTAGCGCGTGAGTTGTCACCGCTTGATTCCATAGCAGATCATAATCCTAAATATTTATTAACAATGGATAATGATCCTCCTGCGTCATATAATGGCATTCGGCAAGTATTTGTACTTGACTGGCTTCTAGCAAAATAAACCTTTACACAATTCGTTTGGATATTTAGAATATATTATGATACCAAGAGATAAAGGAGATGTTTATAATGGCTTGTACTACAATACTTGTTGGGAAAAAGGCGACCTATGATGGTTCTACCATGATTGCGAGAAATGATGATTCTGCATCTGGACATTATACTCCGAAGAAGTTTGTTGTGGTTCATCCACAGGAGCAGAAAAGGACATACAAAACGGTGCTCTCTCATTTGGAAATCACATTGCCTGACAATCCTATGCGTTATACAGCAATGCCAAACGCTGTAGAGGGAAAGGGAATTTGGGCAGCAAGCGGTGTGAATGAAGCGAAGGTTGCTATGACAGCAACGGAAACAATTACTTCTAATCCGCGGGTGCTTGGCGCAGATCCTTTGGTGATGTATCAGCCGGCAGAGAATGGAAACGAGGAAGTTGCAGGAGGAATTGGTGAGGAGGATATTGTATACATAGTGCTTCCATATATACATAGTGCACGTGAAGGTGTTCAGAGACTTGGAAGTTTATTGGAGCAGTATGGTACCTACGAAATGAACGGTATTGCATTTCAGGATGCAGATGAAATCTGGTGGCTGGAAACGATTGGCGGTCATCACTGGATTGCAAGACGTGTTCCGGATGATGTGTATGTTGTGATGCCAAATCAGCTTGGACTTGATCAATTTGATTTAGAGGATGCATTATCTGAACAAAAGGAATACATGTGTTCATCTGATATGCGTGAATTCATTGCCCAAAACCACCTTGATTTGTCTATGGATGGCAGAATCAATCCACGTGATGCATTCGGAAGCCATGATGATGCAGACCATGTATACAATACACCTCGTGCATGGTTTATGTTACGTTACCTGAATCCTAACACAAAGGTATGGGATGGATCTAATGCTGACTATGCGCCATGTGATGACAACCTGCCATGGTGTATGGTTCCGGAGAAAAAGGTTACGGTAGAG
Organism: Lachnospiraceae bacterium; assembly: GCA_022788085.1. GTDB lineage: Bacteria > Bacillota > Clostridia > Lachnospirales > Lachnospiraceae > COE1. Next base: position 1,010 of record JALEWA010000099.1, on the reverse strand, counting down.
GATGTAAAATATGTTCTTTCCTCTCATTATCAGGGAACACCATACGATCCTTATGCTCCATATGGGGAGAAATCCATGCGTGGAGCTTATCGTTCCATCGGTATTAATCGAAATGATTTTGTCTCAGTGATTCAGATGCGACCGAACCATAAATGTGATAATGGTATTATTGAATGGATTGCATATGCTTCCAATGCGTTTAATACTTTGGTTCCTTTCTATGCCGATATCGATGAGACACCGGAATATCTTTCCAACACGACAGGAGAAGTTTCAACGGATAATTTCTACTGGTCGAGTCGTTTGATTGCAGCGATGGCAGATGCGTCTTACAGAAGTTCTATTTTCCATATTGAACGTTATCAGGAGCATGTGATGTCAAAGGGGCATGAGTTGATTAACTGCTACGATGAACTGATTGAAAAGGAATCAGATGCCACAAAGCGTATGGCACTGAAAATAGAGGCAAACCGAAAAATAGCAGATATGCTGAAGAAAGAGACTTTAGCGACTTTGGATAAAGTGTTATATGAACTGAGTAACCGGATGAAAAATGCCTATTCCAGGTCAGATGCATAAATGCAACGAATATTAACAAAATCAGCTATCAAATGTTAAGAAAAGCAGGTGGAGCACCTGCTTTTCTTTTGCTATAATATGTTAAAAATCATTGCAAAGGTGGGATATGTATGAGAAAATACTACATAGATAATATCAGGTGGATGACAATTGTGCTTGTCGTTGTATATCACATTATTTTTATGTTCAATTCCATTGAAACTTCAATTGTAATTGGACCGATTACCCAATTTCATGGGCAGGATGTAATACAGTATCTTTTATACCCATGGTTTATGGTGATACTGTTTCTGATTAGTGGAATGTGCGCCAGATATTATCTGGAAAAGCACACAGACAGGGAATTTATTAAGGCAAGGACAAGAAAGCTACTGGTTCCTTCTACCATGGGTGTTTTCGTAATGGGATGGATGCAGGGTTATATCAGTATG
>JALEWA010000096.1 GCA_022788085.1 Lachnospiraceae bacterium | reverse complement strand
TTGATATCATATTCTGTCTGCCGGCTTACTCCGGTTCCTGTTATGACCGAAGTCCTGCGTCCTGCATAATCATATCCAAAATCAATCTGCACGTCATCTATATCTCTGATACTCTGTACTTCACCATAACAATTATAATAGAGCCTCTTTACAATATTACCTTCTGCATTAGTTTCCTGCGTAATCCGGCCTTGTCTGTCATAACAATAAGATGTTCCATCCCCCTCAAATCCTTGCTTTTGGAAACTGTTTGGTTTAATCCTTTTGATAATCTTACCATCCAGATTATACTTTGTGGCATTCACTCCGCCATCCTTAGCGATTTCCATAACAAGCCTGTTCATCATGTCATAAGATTTACCTGATATGTTTCCATCATTATCGGTAATAGTGATCAGATTACCACTTCTATCATAACCGAATTTCGTTTCGTTAGTTACTTTATCATACGCCTGAGTATGTATTTCTCTGATTAACCGGTCAGCGGCATCATATTCACGTCTTATCTCATGACCTGCCGGTGTTTTAATCGCTGTGAGATTGCCATTCTTATCATACGAAAAGTGAGTCTCAGCAAACGGTCTTGTTGTTCCTTTCTTATCCGTGCTTGTTGCAACACATGATAAACGTCCATTTTTATAATACGAATATTTTTTACGCTTATATACATTTTCGCTGATTCTGACTTTTTCGGTCAATACCTGACCATGTTCATTGTATGTATACTCTGCATTTGCTCCTGTACTGTCACTCACCCTTTTTAATCTTCCTGAACGGTCATACTCTCTCCTAATAATGAGTACTCTTCCTTTTGAAGATTCCTTAGTCTGAGCATCAAGATACTTCTTCTCTTCAATAAGTCTTCCACAGTCATCATAGCGATAGTTGAAAAGGCGATACATATAACTGCCATCCTGATTCTGAAAGATTGGCTCTCTCTTTTCCATGAGCCAGCCTGTCTTATTATAAAAATAGAGTTTTCCTATTCTTTCTTCATCTGTTTGAGCTGCCAGATAACCCTTTGCATCTATTTCTTTTGTAACTCTTCCTGCGACATCATAAATATAACATTTTCTCACAGTTCCCTGTTCGTCTCTTACTCTTACAAGCCTGTTTCCATTATCATACTCATATAGGAATCCTTCTGCGTGCTCTCCTGCCCTTGCATACTCTTCCGGTTTGATAATTTTTGTTATATTACCACATGCATCCCTAATTATGCTCTTAATTCCACCATCCGGGTATCTCACCTGTATCAGATATCCCCTTGTGTCATATTTATATTCAATGCCATCCCCATCCTCACAGGTTTCATCAAAGGCATTGGGATTTATCTCCTTGGTAATTCGTCCGTCACTATCCACCTGTACTGCCATGACATCTCCACATGGATTAATCGTTTTTATTAAATGATCCATTGCATCATATTCATAATTTGTACTTACTCCATGCTGTTTGTCAATTTCATTAGGTCTGATAAGAGCAATTCGTTTCCCTGTGAGATCATATTTACTACATGTTGTATTACCTTCTTCATCTGTCACAGAAGTAATAAAGTTCAACATGTTGTATGACAGTTCTACAGTTCCTCGTTCACTTCTTACTGCCATCCTGCGTCCAAACTCATCTAATTCACAGACAACCGTCTCTCCTTCTGCCCCCACGGAGCGTGTTGCCTGCGCAAAAGGCTTGCTATACTCCCAGGTTCTCGTATTGCCCTGTGCATCTGTAAAAGACAATATACGCCCATGCACATCATATGTCATCCTGTTTTCTGCCCAGTGTTCTTTATCAAGAAGATATGCTGCATATACCCTGTTACCCCTGTCGTCATATTCATATCTGGTGACTCTTCCCAGATTGTCCTTTTTTTCTATCATATTGCCATTAGCATCATATCGATATGTCGTAGACAGACCTGTTGGAAATTTTTCCTGTAATAATCTTCCCGCTGAATCATATTCCCGAAAGATCTCACGATTCAATTCATCCCTTTCATAAATAACTCGTTCACATGCGTCATATTTTCGTTCTCTTATATTTCCATCTTCGAATACCGTTTTTTCCACAAGATTCTTCGCATTATAATGATATGTTACAGATGTATTCTTTGACACCGTTGTAAATGTTGTCCGGCGGTTTACGTCATCATAAAAGAAAACATATTCCTCTCCATCTGCCGTATTCTGACACACTACACGTCCTTTTCTATCATACTGATTCGTTACATAGCACTTTCCATTTTCATTGGTAATCCTGCTAATATATCCTTCCTTTGTATAGGTGTAAGATACCTTTCCTCCATTTGTTCCCTGAACCCCTGTCAGCAATTCTCCATCATACCAGAACCTGCATTCTCTTCCTGCGGTATCACAAATCTTGCTTATTTTCTCGTTTTCATAAGAAAAATACAGTGCCTGACCACTGGCAAATACAAGCTTTTCCAAGCAATTTCCCTGATAAAAATATTCCATCCGGTTATGATTGCGGTCCTCTTTGCATTTGATTCTTCCTTCCCCATCATATATATATGTTTCTCTGGTTTCAGAATCTTTCAGGCAAAAGCCAGTATCTGATTTAGTAAGTATATAACGTTCCCTGCCTTCTGTCTTATTCTGCCATTTGCCATTCACGCATATAAAGGTTTCCTTGTGAATATCCGGTAACAATACCGTGATACACGTCCCGCTGACTGCAATCCTGCTTTCTATATTATAGAGCCAGCGGCTTCCAAGCATTCCTCCTTTATTCTCATATACGGATCGATAAGTTCGTACCAGCCTGAAATCTCCAATGATATCCGGAATGATGATATCAGTAAATGGAATAATCAATGCACCTGACACCACATCTACCGGATCTCCAGCTGTAACAGATTCTATCTGACTTGTTGAATTAATATTATCTCCACCTGCATCATGTGAAACAATCGGATCTACCGGATCTCCGCTTAATATAGTATCCGATGCGTTATTCATAGTATCAGCTGTGGATATTGCAGCATTGGAAATATTCAATAATCCGATTGCAAACTCACAGGCCTTTCCAAGAAAAGTATCCTGATTATCCATTCTCTCCTTTGTCTGTGGAATTGTTTTATACACTGTATAGACTAATACACCAAAACCATATACCAGCTGGCACATAGCCAGCATGGAACGGTTGGCTGTTGCCAAATCACGCAGTTTCGCTACCACACTGATATTTTTGACCGCATCTCCTATTCTCGTCATCCAGGCAGGAAGCTGTCCAATCTTCGCAAAGGCTCCTACACACCCAACTAATGACGTAATACCGGAAAAGTAGTCCTGTCTGGCAAATCCAAGAGCAGCACCTGCTGCCAAAAGCACTCCGGCCGCAGCACCTCCTGTACCAACAATCAGACAGACAGTTCCTGCAATTGCCAGACCTGCGGTCAGAAGATCAAGACCTATCTCCCATGCATCTCTGAGCTCATCCACCTTCTGTGGATAATTCTCATTTGGTTCGGTTCCAAGCCAGCTATATACACTGGCATATGCATATAATACTGACGGTGTCTCTTCCATTCCCATTCGTATGGTAACTTCCCCTACACTTAATTCAATGGATATTCCACGCAGTATACAGTTTCCACTTTCATACGTGTCCGTTTCTGAATCCAACTCCACCGTATCAGCCTTATGCCATGCATCCCAGAATACCATATCCTTCAGACCGTTTAAAAGATTGTCTCCTGCGTCGGAAGCCCATTTATTGAATCTGGCTCTGGTTTCACTGACAGTGCCACCAGCTTCTAAGTATGCATCAAATAATTTTTTTTTAGCTTTATAATTATTGTCTATACTTAATGATTTACTACCTTTTATTTCTTCAATAGATTTGATTGACGCAGCAATCATAATCTCATTCTCTGAAGACAACTTAATCGTTCCCGGTGCCTCCACTGATATTCCCTGTTCGCCATCCAGTGTCAGTGTTACCTGCTCCTCGGATTCCTGCGAATAAAGCTGCCTTGTCGCTGATAGTACCAATGCCTTTTCTGTAAAATGGACAACTCTATCCAATGCCCCGATTGCCTTCTCCTTCGGATTCAAAAAATATTCATCCACGGTATCGGTACGCTTACTTCCCAGACAAACTGCCTTTCCCTGGTTGTCCATATATACAAATACTTTGTCATTTTCATCCGGCATGTTATAAAAGGAATTACTCAATATACTTTCATAAGGCAGTTCTATTGCCTCTGCCTTATCCTGCTGTCCATCCACATCAAATTCTATCTGCACGGTAGATGAGGTCACACCTATAACCTTACCTGTCAGAATCTTGCTTGTAAAAGCATCTTTCGTCTGTATCCGGTAATCAGGTGCTTTCTGTCTCGCATTCTGTATCGTAATCTGGTTATCCAGTACTCCCTTGTTTGTAGTGAGTCTGGTTGCCGTTACCAGTCCTTTTTCCGTCATATCTCCTGCTATTATGACTGCATTATGACTTATCATATTTCTGTATATATATTGGTATCCCGGATTCGGGGTATTTCCGTTTGCAAGCACTGAACGATAATCATTAAATTCCTTTGATGTCTTTACTAATTTGGCATCTGCTCCAATCTCTTCATCACCAAAGGATATGTTTCCAATATGTGCAGTCACTTTATCTGTTCTGCTGTCTGTCCATACTGCTTTCTGATACTGATTAGCCAGTCTGACACAGAATTCCCAGTCTGTTTCTTTATTCTGACTGACAATATGTGGTATCGTTAGGTCACCCTCTATCCGGGCAATAATACTATGCTCTTCCAATACTGAAGTCAGGATACTTCCAAGTGTCTTTGACGGATTCTGAAATGTCCTGCTCTTCTTCTCCTTATCCGCTTCATGGCTTCCTGACAATGCCCACAGGGTGACTTCTTTATACTGGTTTTGTACCTTAACGTCACATTCCTCGCAATATCCTTGAAAAAGTATTGTCCCGTCGCTTAACTTCAGCTTTATTAACTGCTCTTCTGCTGACTGACACACACTTTCTGATATTGCGCCATCTACCAGTATGGACACTATTGCCCTTGCATGTGTATCTGCCGCAGTATATATCTCCATACTCTGCACACTTATATACTCGCATGCACCCTCCAGCATTACCTCTGCCAGCGGAATTTCCCGTTTCTCTCCCATTCTCTTCCTCCAAAATTCTTCTCTGTCGCTTTACTTCATCGCTTTTCCCATGCTCATGCCCAGCACGATAACCAGAATAATAGCCATTACTACCACAATCACTACCACTGCTATTTTTTCCATAAATCTGAAGTCTTGCATCTCCCGACCTGTTGCAAAGCCTGTTGCACAGTCTAAATATCTATTATTAAATAATGAATTAACCTCATATTCTTCAAAGTTAATGGTTGTTGCATCTATACTTCCAATTGGTAATTGAATTATTCCCTTTTTTCTAACATTAACTAAACTATCATCTATAAACACTGGAATTTTCTCTCCACTTTCTAAAGTCGCTATATAATATTGACCATAGCTTTTTATTGTTCTCAAAAAAAATACTTTTATTACACTTTTTTCTTCTCCTGTCAATCTGTATTCTTCTATACACTGATAAATTCCTGTTTCTTCAAGATTTTCTGAGTTTATTTCTAAAACTACATTTATGATTCCCTTTTCATTTCTTAAATCATCAATACAATAAACTCGTTGTATATTCTCGGCTCCTTTATAACCAATTGCCCTTGTATATCTTTCATCTGCTTCTTCCTTACTCAACACCGGACTTTTCTCATACACAATCTTCTCATACGGTGGTAAGAATACTACCGCCCAGCAAAACAATGCCACTGCTAAACATGCTATTACAAAACCTAACCTGCTACGTATCAATATCATTTTCTTATTCCTCCATGCCTTATTCGTTTCTCTCCCATTCTCTTCCTCCAATATTCTTCTCTGTCGCTTTACTTCATCGCTTTTCCCATGCTCATGCCCAGCACGATAACCAGAATAATAGCCATTACTACCACAATCACTACCACTGCTATTTTTTCCA
>JALEWA010000092.1 GCA_022788085.1 Lachnospiraceae bacterium | reverse complement strand
AAATACAAGGAATTCCAATTCCTCCATTTGAGCCTTCTTATACGAAACGGCATACTGAATCAGACTCAGTACGCCGTTCCTATATGTATAGAAGAAGGTTATTGTTAGTAAGCTTTCTTTATGCACATGCAGACTTCAATTCTTCTAACGCTTTTTTCAAAGCATTCAGGAATAATTGATTCTGATGTGGCAGACCAATACTGACACGAATATACTCTTCGCTGAAGTAACGAATAAAGACCCCTTCACTCTCTAAGATATCCATGCATTTACGTGTATCACAGTGTGGAGCAAAATAGATAAAGCTTGTGTTGCTCGGCACTACGGTAATTCCAAGCTTCTCCATCTCTTTTGTCAGATATTCTCTCTGCTCTGTATTGTTCTTGTAGGCCGCTTCAAAGAATTCCTTATCCTCTAAGGCTGCTGCTGCTCCTACTGCGCCAATACGGTTTGTGCCAAATGTGCCTGCAATGGATGCTAATGCCTCTGTAATCTCATTATTGGTAACAGCATAACCGACACGAATACCGGCCATACCAAAAATCTTTGAGAAAGTTCTAAGGACGATTACATTCTTACCATCCTCTACAAATTTAATTCCACTTGGGTAATCAGGAATGGATACCCACTCAATATAAGCCTCATCAATAACACACATAACATGCGGTGGAAGATTATTTATGAACTCTTCCAACTTATTCGGACAAAGGATCGTTCCGGTCGGATTATTTGGATTACAGATAAAGATAAGCTTTGTCTTATCTGTAATTGCTGCTGCCAGCTTATCAAGATCCGTGCTCACTCCATCATCAGCCTCTACTTCAACAAGTTTTCCTCCGAATCTAGGTGCTAAACGATAATATGCCATATAGGTCGGAGAACAAATTAAAACCTCGTCATCAGGATTAATGAATGCCTCTGCAATTGCCTGTATACCTGCTCCGGAACCATTGAATACCGTAATGTTGCTTACCGGTTTTCCTACATATTCTGCAATTTTCTTTTTTAGAACTCCAACTGTCTCCATTGGATATAAATAACCACGCTTTAACTCATCTGCCATGGCTTCGATTGCCTTAGGGCTTGGTCCCATCTGCATCTCATTTGCATTCAGCTTCACTAATTCCTTTCCCTCAACCGGCTGAACCTGAATGCCTCCTGCCATATAAGCACTGAATTCTTTTAACGGTTCTCTCATTAAATCCTTAACTGCCATGTACATATCCTCCCTGCACATAAAAATACGCTCCACAGGTATATACTACCAGTGAAACGCCTTTGTTTCTTAGTTTCTTTTTTCTCTTTTTTGAAAATTTACCACACAATTCCTATAATGTAAATATTCTTTTTTTATACAAAACAATCTATCTTTTTTGCATATTTATACTTTATAAAATAAAGAGTTTTTTTGTTTCTTTTTATTAATATAAAGTATTAATTTATTCAATGTCCAAATACTTTGTACGTATAGAGTTTCTGGATGGGTCTACAATTCTGTTCGTAATGTTAGCATTCATTAACTGTACTGTCTGGGTAGATAATACCGGAACAGCCCATGCATAATCATCTACCAGAATCTTTTCTGCCTCATGCATCATTTCAAAACGCTTTGTAGTATCTGTTTCTACCATGGAAGCCTGCATCAGTTCATCATATTCTGTACATGCACACTTATTATCATTATAAGCATCACCACTCATATACATGGCAAGATAGGTAAACGGATCTGCAAAGTCAGCTGTCCATCTCATACGGCAGATATCAAAGTCACCTGCACGTCTGTCTGAAATATTAACCTGCATTTCCTGAGCTTCAAGCTGTACTTCAATACCAAGGTTCTCCTTCCACTGTGCCTGTAAGGACTGTGCAATATCAGATTCTACCTGAACACTTGGATACTTATAGGTGATTGTCGGGAAGCCCTCTCCATTTGGATAACCTGCTTCTGCCAAGAGTTCTTTTGCCTTTTCTACATCTGTTGTCAATAACTGTCCGCCGGCTTCTTCTGCCCATGTTTTTCCGCTTGCTTTAGATACAAGGCTTGGTGCTACGAAAAAGGTTGATGGAACATAGTTCGTACCACACGCTGTTGCAACAGCATTTCTGTCTATTGCTAAGGTAAATGCCTGACGTACTCTCACGTCATCAAACGGTGGTTCAGAAACATCAAATAATTCATAATAAGATGTAATATAGTCATAAAGAACAAGTTCGTCACTATCTTTGTACTCATCCAATACCGTATAATCTGCTGTTGCAATATTTAACTCGCCTGTCTTGTATGCATTGATGATAGCCTGTGTATCGTCCATTGCCAAAACCTTAATCTCATCCAGATGAATCTCATCTTTTAAGACATAAGTGTCATTTTTCTTATACAAACAATACTGGTTTGGTACATACTCTGCCATATAGAACGCTCCACAGCTTACAAGAGAATCCATGTCCTCACCCATAGCCCAGGGACCATTTGTCTCTGTCTGTAAGGTTCTATGCGTTGGAACATATACGGGAAGCGTCAGCATATCCATAAAGTATGGTGTTGGTGATTCCAAAGTAAACTTCAGTGTTTTCTCATCCACACATTCTACGCCAAGAGTGCTCATATCAGCTTCTCCATTGTAGATTTCCTCCGCATTAACAATGGAGAAGAGCATTCCGGAATAACCATTTCCACAAGAAGGGTCCAATGCTCTTGTAATCGTATTATAAAAATCTTCTGAAGTGACTGCATCCCCATTGTTCCAGTTTGCATCCTGTTTTATATGGAATACATACTCTGTCATATCATCATTGATATCAACACTTTCTGCAAGAATGTATTTGTATGATCCATCCTCTGCAAGTTCTACCAGAGTAGCATTTGCTATACCGTTGTAGCTCCACCACCAATAAGAAGTAATTCCTGCTGCATCAAGAGAACCGGATTCCACATTCATATGCGTTGTAACTGTTTTGTAAGTAGAACCATCTTCTTTTGTTTCCTCGGCTGCAGTCGTTCCTGTCGAACTACCACCACAGGCAGTCAGTCCTGCCATCATGCTTGCAGCTACTGTTACGGCTACCATTTTTTTCCATAATTTTCTCATAATTGTTTCCTCCTTCATAATAATTTTATGTAAACCTGTTTTTCAGGTTAACATGCTGTTTCCTTTACTTCCTTATTCAATAAAGGTTCGATACTCAGGTTCTCTCTCTGCCTTAAATATCTGGGCGAATACAGATAGCAGGCAACCTGTCTGTCATCCACGGAAAATGTTGCAGGCATTTGTCTGAAGCACTCTGCAACAGCATACGGACACCTTGTATTAAACGGACATCCTTTAGGCGGATTGATCGGACTTGGAATTTCACCTTCCAAAAGGATTCTCTTTTTGGCTTTTGCTGTCTTAGGATCAGGAATCGGTTCTGCAGACAGTAATGCCTTAGAATATGGGTGAAGCGGTTTCTTATACACATCATTTGCTTTTCCCATTTCTACCATATGACCCAGATACATAACACCAATCCGATGGCTGATATGCTTGACCATGCCAAGGTCATGTGCAATGAACAGATAACTGATACCTCTCTCTTTCTGTATATCCTCAAGAAGATTAATAACCTGTGCCTGAATAGATACATCCAATGCCGAGATCGGTTCATCACATACGATAAATTCTGGATTCAGTGCAAGAGTTCTTGCTATCCCGATACGTTGTCTTTGACCACCGGAGAATTCATGCGGGTATCTTCGGATATGGTCAGGCTTTAATCCAACTGTCTCAAGAAGCTCCTGCACTCTTTTTTCACGCTGTGACGGTGTCAATATATTATGGATATCCATAGGTTCTCCGATAATCTCACCTACTGTAAATCTTGGATTCAAGGATGCATAAGGATCCTGAAAAATCATTTGCAGCTTCTGTCTGTAGGGAAGCATCTGCTTTCTGGATAACCTGGATATGTCTTCTCCTTTAAATAAAATCTCACCCTTTGTCGGTTCATAGATTCTAAGTATCGTTCTGCCAAGACTGCTCTTTCCACAGCCGGATTCTCCTACAAGACCAAGTGTTTCACCCTTCTTAATCTGAAATGATATATCATTCACTGCCTGTACGACCTGTGGTGTCTTCCATCCTCTGTTTACTTGAAAAAACTTGCTCAAATTCTTTACTTCTAACACATTTTCTTCCATATTCATCACCTCCGGTACATTTATTTATCCACCGTAATTAACGATTCATCCATGTTCTCCAGCCAGCACCTGCAGAAATGTGTATCATTATAAGTTGTAACCGGTGCTTCCTGTGCTGCACACACCTTCATTGCGTAAGGACACCTTGCCATGAATGCACATCCTTTGGGAAGATTGGTTAAATCAGGCGGTGTTCCCGGAATCGGTACTAATGGTTCGTCATCCTCTTTTTCAGAGTTGTTAATACTATTCAATAATCCTTTCGTGTACGGATGT
>JALEWA010000088.1 GCA_022788085.1 Lachnospiraceae bacterium | reverse complement strand
CTTCTGGCTGCAGTCCTTTTATACTTAGCCCCTGCAGGAAGGAAACTGAAGATGTGTCCAAAAGAGCGATATGTTTTTTATCACCTATTTCTGTGATTTTAGTTATTTCTATCATTCGCCCCTCCTCGTCATAATAGCTATTTCAGCCATAATGTTCATCAAATACTCATCATTATCCTTGTGAAATTTAAGTTCTGGATTCTCATCCATACTTTTCTTTATTCTCTCCTTTAATGAAGAAGTATTAATTACATAGGAAGGTATAACTAAACTATCATCTAATCCAAGTGCTCTAAATCTTTCAGGCAAATCATCAAACTGTAAATCAAATACTTCCTTAATTCGATTGCACAGCTTCTCATTTTCACTTTGCTTTGCTATCTCATAAAGTGAAACCAACACTGCTTTATATGGAGCCTGAAATGTCGCCATACAGTTGAAAATTTTTGAAATGAAATCCATTTCTGGAAGGTCTGTATAATAGCTATCAACACCATTTAATAGCATACATGCAGCAAAACACTCTGCTTTTCTTTCTTCCATCGTATTATCAGTTTCAATAAAATGATCAAATGAAACTCTGTCAAAAATCAAATGATAAACTTCATGCCATGCAGCAAAATATTGATTTGCTCTAGGTAATGCGGTATTAACTACCGGAATAATCTTGCCTTGTTTGACATATATTGCACCACTCCAGAACTTATCCTCTATAGGCATCTGAATCAATCCGAATCCCTGGAGAATAAGTAGTGCCAGCTGAGGAGCTGAAGCAACTTTCATAAGACGAGGATTCGTCTGTAGCTTAATCGCCTGTGCCAAGACTTCATCCTTTATTTCCTGGTTCTTTTTTATAACAATATCCAAATTTGAAGCAGTAATTAATTCACTCATTTGGCTGCGCCTCCATTTCATGCCATCCTAATAATAAATAGCGCATAAATCGATAACATCAAGTAGCAAATTGTACTGCTTCTTGGCTGTATCACTCATTTCATGATCCATAGGTGCGTTCTGAGAAAAAACTGCCTGAGCACCAACCTTAACTGGTGTAGAATGATATAACATCAAATCTTCTACTGACATGTTTAATAGCTTTAATATTTTCTGTAAATGTCGATCAAATGTGCTCTTATTATCTATACTGCCATTTAATAACTTATCAAGTGTAGGCCTTGAAATGTCTGCCTTTGAAGCAAAAGAAACCTTGGTGTAACCCAAATCTCTAATGCAGTCTTTTAACTTTGAAGCCACCAGACTTCTCTGTTCAAATAATTCATCAAACTTCACTGTGATGACCTCCTTCCATTTCTTCACTCTTATTATATGCAGAAACGAATGAAACATCAATACGGGATGTAAAATCTTTTTTACATTTTAACAATATCGTTACTTCTTTTATTTCAAAATCTGATTAGCAACACGAATTTTTTGCGTGTTGTTATTCTTACCATTTTCCCAACTTGGGGACACTTTTCCATGATAGTATTTCTCTAGTAACCAATCTATGTACAGGCAGCTACTGCCGCCTGACTGGATTAAAATAATCCAGAAAGTAATGGAACAAGAGTAGTTCCGATAAGAGCAACACCGCCGCCGGCCATACCCAATTTAAGTCACTTTATTGAGAATCTACTGTTGACATGGTTGCTCTGCTTAATGTAACTCCCAGATTTGCCCATTCCTTTTCCTGTCTGTATAACAGAACAGCAAGTTCATATTTTTGACGAATTACCCATGCTGCTCCTGGAACTAAAGTTCATGAACTTGTTCTAAAGCTGAAACCTTATCTAAATAATTAGTAAAACAGAGGCGTGGAGCAATTCCACGCCTTTATAATTTACGCGAACAACGAGCCAAAGTCGTGCTTAATTTTTTCGTTTTATATAATTAACCTATTCACCGTAATTCTATTTTGCCTCTTCTACATTTTGCGTATATAATGCATCTAACTCGGCCATTACATATCTTTCAATAGCATCTTCATCACAGTTTGTTTCTATGATCATCCGTTATCTGAGGAGAAATTAGATGAACTGGTAGATGCTTTTATGAATGCAATTCCAACAGTATTAAAGTCTAAATTAAAAGCAGCATAAGTGTTTTTTGATAACTGAATAAATGCCAGATATTGAATTTTCAAGGTGCATAGTTAAAATCTATGTGCGAAGTTTGAGTAATTGATTTATAAACACCATCTACTATAATAATTTCTATTGACCATTCTTTTTAAGAATATCCAATATTTTTTCTTGTCTTTCATTTAATACTTTTGGATTCCAACTGCTCTCACTAAGTATCTTTTGACTTCTGCCTAGGTCTGTGATTCTCCCTTCTAGATACTTTTTCTTTTTATCTTCAAAATCATAATTACTAGCAGAAGAATTCTTCTTCTTACTTAACAGCACTAAATTGCATATTTTATTTGTATATAGCACCCTATCAGCATCAGAAAAATCTTTCTTCCATTGACTATCATCTTTTGGATTCTGTGGTAATACATGTTCCACACTAATGGTTCCATATTTCCTAACTACATTTTGCTCACTTTCTAAATACTCCAACTTCATAAGTATATACTTATCATGACGCTTTCCATAAATATCACCTGCAATTTCTTGCATATATTGTTGCTCATCATATTTCATCTCATCTGA
>JALEWA010000069.1 GCA_022788085.1 Lachnospiraceae bacterium | reverse complement strand
CGGTTGCACCAACATGGTTACTCTGAATACCACGAACCATTGCTGCTGCAAGCTTACCCGTAAGGAATGGGTCTTCGGAATAATATTCGAAGTTTCTTCCACAAAGGGGGCTTCTATGAATATTTACTGCCGGTGTCAGCCATACTGCTATGTTATTTTCCTTAACCTCGGCACCTCCTGCTTCACCGACTCTTTCTACCAACTCCTCATTCCATGAGCATGCAAGCTGTGTTGCACAAGGCCATGCAGTTGTATACACACAGCACTCCGGAGCGATACGAAGTCCGGCAGGGCCATCTGCTGTCATAATATTAGGGACTCCAAAATCCGGTAAATTTCCCCATCCGAATGTATTAGCAACACCGGTATTAGGCTGTCCGCCAAGCAGATTGGCAAGGTCTTCATCCGATAGTTGCGCCATAAATTCATCCAAGGAAAGACTTCCCTGGGCAACCTCTTTCAAAAAGTGGTGCTGCTGTGCCGGTGTATTCACCCATAAATGATAACGTTTTCTTGCCCTTACCGCTGGTGCAAAGCCATCTGTTTCTTCAACTGTCAACGGGACAAGCTCATTGGCATCTGTGTCAACCGGTGTTCTGATCGGCAATTCTTCGTAGCTTCCATCTGCCAGCATTCTCTTCTTGAGATTTGTCGGTGCACATTTTGAAGAAAGCTGCTGTACTACCGTATCCTCCTGTACTTCATAATGATAAGACAGTTCTGCAACATCTCGCACAGACACTCCAACAAAGAAGTGGTATTCTCCCTTTTCCAGAACATAAGCGGATTTCTTTATCTTTCCAAGGTCATCATATGATGCCATATCATGAATGCTCCATGACAATACCAGGCTCTGGCTCTCTCCTGCCTGTAATAGTCTTGTCTTTTGAAAAGCTGCAAGCTGTTTTGCCGGCTTTCCAAGTTTTCCCTGCGGTGCACTAAAATATGCCTGAATCACTTCTTTTCCTGCTCTTTTTCCGATATTTGTAACCATGACAGGTACATAGATTCTGCCATTTTCCTCATAGGCTGTACCGGCAGTCAGGGAAAAGTCCGTATAGGACAATCCGAAGCCAAACGGATAATTTACCTTTTTGCAGGCATCCGGAATCGTTTCAAAATAGCGATATCCGACATAAATATCATCTGTATAATCTACGAAACGTTCTGATTCATGGAAATTGTAGGTAGACGGATAATCCGCCAGTTCTCTTGCAAAGGTATCTACAAGCTTTCCGCTCGGATTGCCCTCGCCCAGAAGAAGCTCGGCTGCTGCAAGTCCTCCTTCGATTCCTCCCTGCCATGCCATCAGTACAGATTGAATCCTGTCATCATCATGGAACCATGAAGAATCCACCATACCACCAACGTTCATAACAACAATGACCTTATCAAAATTTTGAGTTACCGTATCTACCATTGCTTTTTCTGCATGTGTCAGGTAAAAGTCTCCATCCTCAAAAATTTCCGCAGATCTTTTTGCCATTTCCTCTTCACTGACGCATAGATTCTTATTCTCGGTATCAACAATACTCTTTCTGTCCCATCCTTCACCGGAAAAACGACAAATGGTAATAATCGCGGTATCGGTATAAGCTCTTGCCTTCTTGAGCAGCTCTGCAGGAACCTCCGGCTCTATGGTCATTCCGGGGACTTTGCCTGACTGATACTGTGCCTTTACATTTTCACGATAATACGCCGAAAGCTCCTCGAATACGCTTACCTTATCTTTCAGCAGCTCTAAGCCTTCGTATAAATTTCTCGCATAGGAAACGGTGACTTCTCCGCTTCCACCGCCTCCACGTACATAATCAAAGCTTGCTTTGCCAAAAAGAGCAACTTTGCTTCCCTTTGCAAGTGGAAGCAGATCTCCCTCATTCTTTAAAAGCACCATACCTTCCTTGGCAGCTTCTTTCGAAAGCGCAATATGCTTCTTACTTGCTGTAACCTTCTCGCCATTTTCCCCCAGCGGAATATTTGGCTGATACATGACACGTGTCCATTTCTGCATTTGTAATCCCTCCATTACTTTCTATTAACCGCTCAGTATTCAAAATCAACTCGTGCTTTTAATGTGATTTTGCAACTGCCTCCTCAAAGGATTTGTAACCGTAAAACTGTACCGTGTTCCACATGATCTCGCGTGCAACATTCGTGCCTCTCCTGGCATGCTCCACGATATATCTTCCATACAGTTCAAGCATCTTATCCGAATATGTGCCAAGCTCTCCTCTTAGATAAGTCTCATAAGAGGTATCGTATGGCATATCCTCGCTCGTATGAATAAGCCTTGCATTTTCAGCAAGTCCCGGATATTCTAAAGCAAATTCCTCCATCCACTGTACCTGTAAACGAATGATTTCTTCCATGATTGCCCGCTTTTCATCTGAAATAGTCGGAAGCTTATCTGCAAATTTCGCATACTCATCCGGTGCGGTCGATGCCATCATACGAGCATATTTTTCCTCTATCATATTTCTGCCCTTGCTGTAATTGATCTTAAAATCAGCAAGATACTGTAACAGCATCTCTTCATCCCATGTCTTATACTGGCTCATACGCATAACCTTAAAAGTTGGCCAGTTGTTCTGGCAGCTTGCCCTGCCTCCTTCATTTTGTACCTTATCAAAGGCTTCAAATTCTGCTTTTGCAATCATCAAGGAAAGTCCGTCTATCCTTTCCTCTCCGGCGTTTATCAGAGCATCGCTTTTAATCAGGATTTCCTCTGTATTGGCATCAAGATACGCATCCGCATGCCCCACGATTCCAAGCTCCTCTAAAGCAGCCGCCAAGATAACAGCAAGTGTTTCTATGAGCAAAGCCATTTCACCTTCCTGTTCTTCCCGGACAGACAAAAGACTAAGCTTCTCAATCAGTCTGGTGACACTTTCACCTTCCTGCTCCACTCTGTTGCATGCATCGGTCAGAAGCCCTTCTCCTTCTTCCAACTCCTGCAAACCCTTGAACAGCCATTTATCATGTGGTGCATACTTTCTTTCCAACAAAAATGCAAGCTTCATGGCATGTCTGATACACTCTGCCTTGGCAAGCTCTGCTGCTACTAGCTGTCCTCTCTTTCTCATTCTTGGCAGATTATACTGCCCATTCTGTGAGAAAAGAGCACACTCCTGGGCAATTCTGCGATACCAGACTTCCTTTGGATAATAGGCCAGCAGCTTCTTTCTCCATTTGGTAAAAATCCCTTCTTCATCGCAGAATACTTCTCCATTTACTGCTGCTGCAAGTTCGTATTCCTGTGCCTCAAGCCACTTTGTGACACCGATGTCAGAAATATCATTTATTCCGGTCAGGCTCTTGTAAAAGTCTTCTATTACCATCACACCTGCCCTGTCTCTGCCATGGAAGGTTTCGATTCTTGTGGTTCCAAGAAATGTCTTTGGGAGTTCTTCATATGCCTTTTGTAAAGCCTCTCCTATTTGCTCATAAGTTTCCTTTGTTACCCACATCACGAATCGCGGTCCAAAATCGTGATCCCTTGACTGCTCGTCATCAAAGCCAAAGCAATCAGAACCCTTTCCTACAAGTCCTACTGCGATCCGATTCACATACTCCGGAAATTTCTCTGCAATCATCGGCTTTCCAAACTCTTCATAATAACGCCTGCATAGCTCCAATCCTTTTAATCCGGCTTCTTCCGGTTCTGTAGAAAGTTTTTTACGAATAAGCGAAATATTATCAGAAAGTCTTTCATACTGAATATTGTTTTTGCCAAGATAGCGGGCCACGCAATCCCTGCTCTTCTCCATAGTCTTGACTGCCTTTTCATAATCGCCATCTTTATAGTACAGACTTCCAAGTGCTGATAATGCCGCACTGTAATGTGCATCATCGATTCTTTGTTCTTCAAACATGGAAATTGCCTTCAGAGCATGCTCCTTTGCCTCATTATCCTCACCAAGCTGCATACAGGTGTTTGCAAGATTTGCATGTGTTACGGCTATCTCAAACTCTGTGTCCTGATTGGCACTTGAAATCTTAAGGGCCTTTAACAGCTCCTCCTTTGCCTTTCCATATTCCTGCATCTCCTGATATAAAAGGCTGATGTTATTATACAGATTCGCATAGTACATATTGTCCGGTGCAAGCTGCTTCTCATAAACAGGAAATACCTGCATATACAAATCAAGCGATTCCTGCAATAATCCGGCCGCCCTGTGAGCATTTGCCGCATTTAAAAGTGTTGTAGCATAGGGAATGCTTCCCTCAAGCTTCATGCCTGATGCAAGCTCCAATGCCTTATGGCACATTTCAATTGATTTCTGGTATTCACCCGTTTCCCTGTAAAAGCCTATCGTTTCATTGCACAGAATCAGCAGTGAGCCATAATCCTCTTCTTTTTTGGCTTCCTCACGATGTTTTGCCAAAAACTCCTCAATATTTTTCTGATTCTGTTCTACAAATAAATCGTCCAACTCACTTAATACCTGACTAATATCCATTACTGCACCCCTTTTCTCAAGATTTTATTTATATGAAATAAAAATAATACTGCTGCAACTGTTACAGAAATAAAATCGGATACCGGCTCTGCCAAAAATACGGCAAATACCTTATCCTCAAAAAAGTAAGGTAAAAGATAGATTAACGGAATCAACAGAATAATCTTCCTAAGGCACGCAATAAATAAAGAAACCTTTGCCTGCCCCAGAGAAAGGAAAGTCTGCTGAACTGCCATCTGAATACCAAATATTCCCGATGTTGCAAAATAAATCCGCAATGCCCATGTTGTCGTATCAAGTAGCTCCGGCGTATCATTAAAAATTTTAACAAACATCTGCGGGAAGCATTGCACTGCAAGCCAAAATGCCATAGTATACGCTAAACAGCAGCCAATCAGTAAACGATATGTTTTCTTCACCCTGTCAATCTTCGCAGCTCCGTAATTGAAGCTCATGATTGGTTGTGCGCCCTGCGTCAGCCCCTGAGTCGGCATAAACTGAAGCTGCATGATACTGCTAAGAATCGTCATTGCTCCAACCGCCACATCTCCACCATATTTCGCCAGGGAAGAGTTAAATGCAATGTTCAATGCACTTTCCGTTGCCCCCATTACAAAAGGCGATACTCCAAGGGCAAGAACCGGTGCAATTACCTTCCATTCTATCTTAAGATGCTGCTTCTTTAGCCTAAGCTTTGTTCTTTTTCCATTCAGGAAAAATAATACCCAAACTGCAGACACGCCTTGTGAAAGTATTGTCGCAAGAGCCGCACCCTGTACCCCCATTCCTAATAGGAATATAAAAACAGGATCCAGAATGATATTACATACAGCACCAATTATGACCGTTTTCATCGCTACATCTGAAAAACCCTGTGTTGTAATAAATGGATTCAATCCCAGGGAAATCATCACGCATAATGTTCCTACCACATAAATACGAAGATAGGATAAAGCATATGGCAAAGTATTATCACTTGCACCAAATATGTTAAGAAGCGGAACAGCGAATAGCTCCAAAAGTACCGTCAGGATAACAGCAAGCAAAACCAATATTGCCACACAGTTTCCCATTGTCTTTTCCGCCTGCTCCTGCTCTCCCTTACCCATGTGAATTGCTACCCTTGGCGCTCCTCCTGCACCAATCAGATTGGAAAATGCCGTAATAATCATAATAATTGGGAAGCACAATCCTAATCCTGTCAATGCGATATCTCCGCTTCCCGGAATGTGCCCGATATAGATTCTATCTACCATGTTATAGAGAAGATTTACCATCTGTGCAACAATAGAGGGTACTGCAAGCTTTACTAACAACCTGCCAACACTTCCCTCTCCCAGATTTACTTCTTTTACACTCTTCTTTTCTGCCGTCATAGCTATGCTCGCCTTTCTTTCCCTATTTTCTTAGAATATCAACGGTATGCGCCCCTGCCCCAACAAGTTCCGGTCTTTCACAGGTCGCCATCTGATACTGTATGAAAATCTCAAATTCTTCATCCGACAATTGATTTAAAAATGGCCGCATATAATTAGCCGGTCCATCCGGTGAAAGAATCCTGATTCTGGTAAGTCCGGCTTTTTTGTTCATTGCGTCGATATCTTCCAGACGAACATAGTCATATAGATCCTTCGGCTCCGAAATGGTATGAAAATCCTTTGTAAAGCGCTTCTGTTCCACACATTCTAATACATTCCTCTCCTTAAAGGCATACGTCAGTACTCCATATTCATTCATGACATAGGCAACTAAAATCACGCCACCTGTCTTTGTCACACGCTTTGCCTCTGACAGTGCCTTAAGCTTGTCCTCTTCTGAAAAAAGATGATACATCGGTCCAAACAGAAGTGTTACATCAAACTGTTCATCTTCCAGCTTCTTCAACCTTAATGCATTTCCCTGCATCGCCTTTACGGAACTATTCTTCGCCTTTAGCAGGCCAAGATTGTGCTTTACCAGCTCAACGGCAGTTACGTCATAGCCTTCCTCGGCAATTGCCACAGAATACCTTCCTGTTCCCGCTCCGATATCAAGAAGACGGATATTGTCTCTTGCTCTTCCCTGACTCTCACACTCCTGCAGATATTCCTGTATATACTTCATGGAAACCCGAAATTCTACCTGTCCATGCCTTGAATTCAAACGCTTTTCTTCGTTAAATTTATTATAATATTCCTCTAACTCGGTCATTCCTATAACTCCTCGATAAATTCTCTCTTTATGATACTATAGCCATACTCTCTTTTCAAGGAACTATCATAGCTCGTTTTAGGATAAATCGTGCAAAAAGGAACGCGTCAAAAGCGTTCCTTTTTGTTTCACTCTATATTATGCTTCCTGATACTGTTTATAAGAAGCGCCTTCGTAGCCAATCATCTTCATCGTTGACATATCAATCTCTTCCACAGACTGTGCCACGTCTACAATTGGAATACAGGCACCCTTTCTGATAAACAGCGGTACTTCATTCAATGCTACATCAATATAATGATTTCCCTTCTCCATAATCTGCTCATAAATACTTCCATCCGGCATGAACTTTACAAATTTCATTTCTTCCGGAAGATAGACAAATCTGCCTGATGCATTCTGTGTATAAACAGGCGCAATCATAACCTCATTACCCAGCATAAGCTGGTCTTCTGTCTCAACTGCTCTTCTATCCTCAGGATATACAAAACCAAGCGGTTTGAAATACAAATCATCCTGTGTAGCAGCCTTCATGAACTCACTATAAAGATATGGAATCAGTCGGTAACGCACACCGATCACATGTCTGAAATCTTCAATATTCTCAAACTGGTAGCATTCCTGTTCCCTTGTTCCAAGTGCAGCATGATTACGCATCAGAGGCGTAAATACCCCTAACGCAAGCCATCGAAGTACCAAATCTCTTGTTGTATCACTTCCAAAGCCACCAAGGTCAGCTCCTGTATACAGGAATCCACACATATTTAAGGAAGGCATCATTTTTAGATTTAGCAGGATATGTGACCACCATGACTGGTTGTCTCCTGTCCAGATTCCACCATAACGGTGCATTCCAATATAAGAGGAACGTGAGAACATCAGAATCTTCTTATCCGGTACAATCTTTTCAAATGCCTCTCCGGCTGCTCTTGTCATATTATAGCCATACAGATTGTGTACCAGATCATGGCGCACCATTTTACCATTTACATTATGATAAAATCGCTTATAATCCTCCGGACTGTTCTGAAGTCGTTCCATGATGCTTCGCACCTCTGCCGGAATTTCATTAGCCATATTCATGATGTCATCTGTTTTTTCTGTACGCTTATCTTCTGAATTCTCAGTATAATCCTTAATTGCCTGATTCAGTGCATCAATTCCTTCTTTGGAGTAAAAGATAGCAGGCTCATTCATATCATTCCAGAATCCATCGATTCCTGCTTCTATCAATCTTGCATATTTGCTTCCAAACCATTCTCTTGCCTCAGGATTCAGAAAATCCGGGAAATGGGTCCACCCCGGCCAAACGGCTGCGACGAAATCACTTCCATCCTCTCGTTTACAGAAATATCCCTTTTCCACGCCTTCCTCATAAATGTCATAACCATCCTCAATCTTTACACCGGCATCAATAATCGGAATCAGATGAATATTCTTTTCTTTCATCTTCTGCACATATTCAGGGAAATTCGGGAATCTCTCTTCATTTACCGTGAAATCCTTATAATCCTGCATATAATCAATATCCATATAGACCATATCAATTGGTATCTGATTGTCTCGATAACCGGACACTACCGTATCAATATCCTTCTCATTCTGATAACCCCAGCGGCTCTGTCCAAAACCAAAAGCAAACTTTGGCGGAATATAGCTTCTTCCAATGATCTTACGGAACTGCTTTGCTACATCATATGCAGAATCTCCATCTATTACATACACATACAAATCAGCTCTTTCACAGCTCACAGTCAAGGTATCCTGCCTTGTATATCCAATATCAAAGGTAAGCTTTGACGGATAATCGAAAAACATACCAATATTCTTTTCACCGGAAATGATTATAAAATTATGTGCCCCATATAAGGACTGTTTATTCTCTGTATGATTTGGATCATCTGAACAATTACTTACATAAATATAGCCTCTTTTGTTGATTCCTCTGTTTGCCTCACCAAGTCCATAAATGACATCTGTGTCATCCATATGACAGGTAAAAGAAAAACCATTTTCTGCTTCTGTTTTTCCCAGTTCCATAACACCTGGTGTGCACTCCATCGGTATCGTTACCGCTTCTGTCTCAAAAGGTTCACCAAATACATATTTTTTAACCATACCCTATACATCCTTCCTAAATAGCCATGCCTGTTTCAGGCACATATTTGTCGTATACTAAAGTTTCCATATACGTTTTTTCATACTACCTATTCTTTTATCATAGAATAAACTTCATCACTTGTCTATGCATATTTTTTCCTTTACAAATTTTGCTATTGATATGCAATAACCACATTTTCCTTACATATGTTTCCATTTCAGACTGCTTTTCTTAATGCTACTCCCGTAACGATTACCGTAATCAGCTCTGCTGCCGGAAATGCAAGCCACACGCCCGTCATTCCAAACAACCATGCAAGAAGAATCGCACACAGGATGATAGCCACAAAACCACGAAGAATAGAAGCCACAAATGCCATTCTTGCTGATTCTACAGCACTTAAAAAGCCTGTCCCTACAATATTGATTCCCGCAAACAGGAAACCTGAGAAATAAAGCTTCATGCCGGCAATTCCATATGCCGCAAGAGTTGCATCCTGCTCACTGTTAAAGATTGCAACAATCCCGCCTGCCAGGAAATACACTGCAATAATCATTCCAATCGCAAGAGTAAGAGAAGTCAATATCCCCATGCTAAGCAGCTTCCTTACTGCGTTTCGTTCCCCTTTTCCATAGTACTCACTGATCAATGGCTGTGAGCCTTGGGAAACACCGTTAAACACTGAGACAGCGACCAGTGAAGTATTAGCCACAACGCCATAAGCTGCTACCCCAACGTTTCCTGCCAGTCCAAGAATCAGCATATTGAAAACAATCGTTGTAACACCGGAGGATATCTCTCCTACAAAGGCAGACACACCAAGCTGGCAGGACTGCATCAGCTTCTTTACAGAAGGAACTGCAAGCCTGAAACGTATCGTACTCTTCCCGGAAAAGAAATGAATACAGCAAATCATAATGCCAACAATCGGTGAAATAGCTGTTGCAAGTGCAGCACCTGCCATCCCAAGCCCCAAAGGAAACATCAGGACATAATCCATTACCACATTAAATAAACTACTAAAAAGTGTTGCTGCCATGGCAACGGATGGTGCCCCGTCATTTCTGACAAAGGTATTACAGATATGATTCCACATAAAACATGGTGCAAATAACATAAAAATTCTGGTATAAGGCGCTCCTACCCTGATAATTTCTTCATCTCCGCCAAGTACCTTAACAATCTGCTCCGGAAACAAGCCTCCAAGTATCATAAATACAGCACCAAATACCAGTGCAAAGACAACAGCATTGGAAAAGTAGGTATCTGCGCTCTCATCCTTCTTTGCCCGTAATATCTTAAAACGAATGGCAGAACCGACTCCCATCATAGCACCAATGGCAAAAATAAGACTATACAAAGGTAATACCAGATTTAATGCTGTGATACCATTTGCACCTTCTGCAAGAGATATAAAAAAAGTATCTGCCAGAATATAAAAAGAAATTCCAAGCATTCCTAATATATTCTGGGATACATACTTTGCAAACTGCTTTCCTACTGACATAATTTCCTCCAATAATACTTTCTTGACTATACCAATTATACCTGTTTATTCTTCTTTTTCAAGTTGATTGCCATACCAATATACCGCACAAAAAAATAATTGCATCATAAAAGGTCTTCTGCTAGAATACAGGTGTATGTAGGAGTTGTAAATATTATGTAAAATAACAAAAGGATGGTCTTTTATGAGATTTGGGAAACAGAAGAAAAGCATATGCTTCTTATTCATGATATGCCTGCTGTTTCTGGGAATGTGTTTTGAGAATGTTCAGACAGATTCCTCCTTTTTGTATGAAAATACCACACATACAGCTTCTACACTTCGTTCTGTTGAAAAACCTACGTTAACCGATCAGGTATACCGTCAGGAAACACTTTCTGAACAGGCTTACGCCATCAATTTACGGCAGGCTGTCAGACGTACCTTCACAAGAACGAACAGGGGCGCTGCCCTCAATCTTATTTTTGTGGATATTCTTCCACAGATTTCACCAATTATTTATACATCATCAGACTGTGAGCTTGCAAATGAGTCTTTCAGCAATACGGTGATTGTCAATTACATACATCATAAGGATGGGAAAAAAGCTTAGTCTTCTGTTTTTTGCAACTGGATTGCCTATGTTTTCAGACGCATAGGTTTCTTTTCGTGTACAAAAAAATGGAGGCATGAATTATGTTAGAAAATTTCATATTTGCCATAATGGTAATCATTGCAGTCGGTGCCGGTATCTGGGTATGGTGGCTTGAAAAGCATGGAACCCAGCCGGAACACAAGTCTACTGATGAGGAAGGATGATTGGTAATACATTATGGATATTTTTAGCTTTTTTACCATGTTAGGCGGACTTGCATTATTCCTGTTTGGCATGGAAATGATGGGGAACGGTCTAAAAAAACTTTCCGGAAGCAAGCTGGAAATGATTCTTGGAAGACTTACCTCACATCCCTTGAAGGGCGTACTTCTCGGGACCGGCGTTACTGCTATCATTCAATCTTCTTCAGCTACCACCGTTATGGTCGTTGGCTTTGTCAATTCTGGAATCATGAGGCTGGAACAGGCTGTTGGAGTCATTATGGGTGCCAATATTGGGACTACCGTAACCTCATGGCTTTTAAGCATGACCGGTATTCACAGCGAGAATCTTCTGATTCGCCTGCTGGAGCCATCAGCTTTTTCGCCACTTCTTGCTTTTACAGGCATCATCCTTATGATGTTTTGCAAGAGTGAACGCAAGCATGACATCGGTACTATCATGCTTGGCTTTTCGATTCTTATGACAGGAATGGGGATCATGAGCGATGCAGTTGCACCTCTTGCTCATGTTCCGGGATTTACCAGAATGATGACGCTGTTTTCCAATCCGATTTTAGGTATGGCAGCAGGTGCAGTTCTTACTGCTATTATTCAAAGTTCTTCTGCATCCATCGGTATTTTACAGGCTCTTTGCGCAACGGGAACCATCTCCTACAGCATTGCACTCCCTGTCATCATGGGACAAAATATCGGAACCTGCGTAACAGCTTTACTTTCAGCTGTCAATGCAAACAGGAACTCCAAAAGAGCTGCTCTCATTCATCTGTATTTTAACCTGATTGGTACCAGTATTTTTATGATTGTCTTTTACAGCCTGAATGCATTTTTGAATTTTGCATTTGTGAAGCAAAGCGCAGATGCAGCCGGTATCGCGGTCATACATAGCAGCTTTAATATTGCGGCAACTATCATACTGCTGCCATTTTCCAAGCAGCTTGTAAAGCTCGCCTGCCTGACTCTTCCGGACATAGCTTCCGAAGAAGCAGAGAAATCAAAAGTAAACAATTCACTTCTTGATGAACGTTTTTTAGAAAAACCTGCCTTTGCCCTACAGCAGGCGCAGACAGTTACGGAAAACGTGATAAAAGATATTCTCATGCTCGCTTTGCATGTATGTGAACTGCCGACTACTTATCTGAAAGGCAGTGCTAAAGCTGCAAATGATGAAAGCAACCGGATTACCAATCAGTTAGAGCAGCTAAATGAATATTTAATGTGCATCTCCAACTGTCAGTTGTCCGTAAAAGACAGCTATACCGTCAAACAGCTGTTTCAAAGTATCAGTGAATTAAATGGAATTTCAGCTCATTTAGCTCATATTGCGGAGGTGTCCAAAATCATCAGCAAACAGAAGCATTCGTTCTCTCCTCCTGCAAGGAAAGAACTTCGGGAGTTATGGAGCCGCGTCGACATCATTTTAAAAAAGCTGGATGAGGCCTTTCTAAAAGGTAACTCTATTACATCCATGTGGATAGCAAGACAGAATTCACTGATTCAGGAGGAAATCAAAGAATTAAAGAAAAATCATATCAAAAGACTTCGTAATGGAAAATGCAGCGTAGAAACAGGCATGTGCTTTCTTGATCTGCTTATGGATTATGAACAGATTGCATCACACTGCACCAATCTGTTTGATGAAGCATTTATTATGAATAACATAGAAGAAAGGAATAGTTAATTATTATGAATATCGGACTTTGGATTATTATTATCATTGGAGGAGCTGCAGGTGCTTTTTCCTCACTTTATATTGTATTTTCACTGATTGGTACGATTGGCTATAAAATCTACCGTAAAACAAAATACCATATTTCACTTTATGATTAATATTGGGGAGAAACATATTCTCCCCTGATAAAGAATTATGAGGAAATTGCTCATTACCGCGAAGGTAAACCTGATACACATTAATCAACCACCCAGAGGAGGCGATTGCTATGCTTATGACTATTACGATTCTACTTGTTTCTGCCGTCATTCTGCTCTGTGTACTTGCAGAGAAATTTTCAGTAAAATTCGGAATGCCCGCTTTGATTTTATTCATGTTTATCGGCATGCTTTTTGGCAGCGACGGTATTCTGAAGATTCCCTTTGATGACTTTAAACTAGCGGAAAATATCTGCTCAATTGCCCTCATCTTTATTATGTTTTATGGTGGTTTCAATACAAAGTGGAAGCTTGCAAAGCCAATTGCGGCAAAAGCCGTTCTTTTATCGACCTTAGGTGTTGTCATAACTGCCGGCATTACTGCATTGCTTTGCCATCTCTTCCTGCATTATTCGATTGTTGAAAGCTTTTTAATTGGTGCTGTTCTTTCTTCTACCGATGCAGCCAGTGTCTTCGCAATCCTGCGACAGAAAAAGCTGAATCTAAAGGATGGAACCGCATCACTTTTAGAAATGGAAAGTGGTAGTAATGATCCCCTTGCCTACATGCTGACCTTTATCGCAATTGGGCTTATGGGTAATGGTGGAACGGGAAACATTCCGTTGCAGATTGCGGCACAAATCGTACTTGGCATTCTTGTCGGCGTTATCTTTGCGCTTTTATCCGTATGGCTGTTAACCAAAACACGCCTTGTTTCGGAGGGGCTTGATACAATTTTCATGATTGCCATGGTACTGCTCTGCTATGGGCTGACACAGATAACCGGTGGAAACGCCTACTTAAGTGTCTACATTATGGGTATTATTATCGGTAACAGTCCTATTAAAAATAAAGCAACTCTGATTCCCTTTTTTGATGGTGTAACGAGTCTTGCTCAGATTTTGATATTCTTCTTATTAGGGCTACTTTCCTTCCCGCATCAAATGCCACAGATTATTCCTACGGCTCTTGCCATTACGGTCTTTATTACCCTGATTGCAAGACCTGTAGCTGTCTTTGTATTACTTGCACCATTTCGATGCAGTGTGCAACAGTGTCTTCTTGTATCATGGGCCGGACTTCGCGGTGCTGCCTCTTCCGTGTTTGCGATTATGGCTATTTCAAACGGTATCTCCTTGTCACATGACTTATTCCATATCGTATTCATGGTATCCCTGTTCTCTGTATCGGTACAGGGAACATTACTTCCGGGAGTAGCACGAAAACTCAACATGATCGATGAAGCTTCCGATGTACGCAAGACCTTTAATGATTATCAGGAAGAATCTGCTATTACTCTTATGCGAATGTATATTCCGAAAGGCCACAACTGGGAAAACAAACTGGTAAGAGAGGTCACCGTTCCAACCGGTTCCCTTGCCATCATGATTAAAAGAAATCATGAAACCATTATTACAAAAGGTGATACCCGCATTCTTGCCGGTGATGACGTTATCCTTAGTGTTCCTTCTTATGAGCCTGCAGAACATGAGAAACTGGAAGAAATTAACATCACCAGGAATCATGCATGGTGCAACAAGGCAATCTGGGAACTAAACCTTCCTTCTGATTCCTTGATTGCCATGATTATCCGCGGTGATGAAAATCTGATTCCTGACGGGAAGACAATGATTTTAGAAAATGACACTGTTGTCATGTATCATTAGGTATTTATAGAAGAAACCGGAACGCCTCAATAGCTGTTCCGGTTTTCTCTTTTTTCATTATTAAAATTCTCGCTTTTCCATAGTCCTGATACTGATTCCTGCTGAAATCAAAAAGCCTAAGCCTAAGCCGGCAGCAATCCCTATTATGATAGGAAGTGGCTTTAGCTTTTCTAACAATTTTATCATACCTTGAATCCATAATGAGATTGCTTCTTCACTGTTAAATACTGTCAGCATCACTTTCTTAATCATAAATCCCACAGCCAGAATCACTACTACCATTCCCATGATTACCATACGTCCATTCTCACCACCAAACTTAAGCTGTACCGGTATCATAATCA
Source organism: Lachnospiraceae bacterium (assembly GCA_022788085.1). GTDB lineage: Bacteria > Bacillota > Clostridia > Lachnospirales > Lachnospiraceae > COE1. Next base: position 11,048 of record JALEWA010000069.1, on the reverse strand, counting down.
ATTGGAACAGTGATAAAACTACTAACAAAACCAATGCTACTTCTATTGTCTCCATAGCAACACTACCTGCCATAATACAGCAAAGTGCAGTTGAAACTATCCAACAGGCAAAGCTGCACGCAAAAGAAAATGCATATTTTTCCAATGCGTATGTTCTTCGATTAATCGGCATTGTCATAAGAAACATGGTGCTCTTATCAAACTCATCGGTTGATATGGTTGCAAGTACAAGAGAGCCTCCAAAAACAGTCATATAAGAAATAATAAAATACCCAATCCCTTCGCTCTGCATAAAAAATATAATTATCGAAAGCATCAGTAATATGCCAAATAATTTTTTGTTTTTTGCTATGATACAGAAATCTTTGATTAATAATCCTTTCATACTGCCTCTCCTTTCGTAAGAAGTAACATCAAATCGTCTATACTTCCTTTTTCCGCCACAATATCCTGATAGTTGTCAAGATAAAACTGCTTTTCTCTGGTTAATACCTGATAGCCAAAAGACTCCGGCTTGCAGTATAAAATGTACCTTTTATCCATTTTCTCATACTGTTCTTTGCTTACCTTTAATGTGGCATAATCAGAAAGTAATACATCCGTATCCTCATGAAGCAGAATACTGCCATTTTGAATAAAGTAGAAATCGTCGCACAGCCCTTCTAAATCAGAAGATATGTGAGAGCTGATGAGAATAGCCCTGCCCTCCTGGTTCATAAACTCTCTCATTTCATCCAGGAGTTCACTTCTTATAACGGAATCAAGTCCAACAGTTGGCTCATCCAGAAGAAGGAGCTTTGCATCATAGCTCATAGCAGTTAATAATTTCAGCTTCGCCTTCATTCCTGTTGAAAATTCCTTAAGCTGCTTGTCAAAAGGCAACTGATACTTCTCGCACTTTTGTACAAACTGTTCTTTATCAAATCTGTGATACATCGCCTTCATAATTGCTATGATATCCTTAATAGTAAGCATACAGCTAAAGGTATTCTCTGCAAGCACAACACCGATATCCTCCTTATCGGAAATGGTCAATGTCTTTTGGTTCTTACCAAGAAGCTCTATAGAACCTCCATCTGTCTGAATCAGTCCTAAAATTGCCTTAAACAAGGTACTTTTTCCTGCTCCATTGGCTCCAATCAGACCTGTTACACAGCCCTCTTCCACCTGTATGGAACAGTTCAATTTAAAGTCATTGTACTGCTTTTGTATATTGTCTGCCCGAAGTAACATACACTAATCCTCCTCCATAATCATTTCAAATAAATCTCTGATCTCCTCATCTTTCATACCACAAAGCCTTCCGGTTCTTATCGCATCCTCCAGCTTTTCTTCAACTTCCTTCTGCTTTGCTTCCTGCACGATGTTCTGATTGCCCTCTGATACAAAGCTGCCCTTTCCATGCACTGTTACGATAAAACCTTGCTCTTCTAACTGGTCATATGCCTTCTTCACGGTAAGTGCACTAATCTTCAAGTCCTTCGACAAACTTCTCACGCTAGGAAGCATCGTTCCTCCAAGCAGCTTCTTCTCCATAATCATAGCCTTAATCTGCCGGATAATCTGTTCATAGATTGGTTCCATCGATGAATTGCTTATTATGATGTTCACTTTTATCCTCCATTTTCTGCTACTTCGTTTTTGAAATGAGTGTTTTTATCCTTATACCTGTTTTGTGCTGTTATATACTGTTTATCTCTTTTCTAATTAACAGTATATAACAGTATTGAACAGCTGTCAATAATAATTTTATGACCTACTACATTACGTGCTCTTTTACTCCCTTTTCTACATTCGCACGTAATTTTTCTCCTTTTTTCTTTCCTTGCTTCTCTTTTTTACGTGTCCTTTCTCTTCTTTTCTATTTTGACACGTAATTTTTCTCCTTTTAGTCCTTTCTATGAAAAAGGCTCTGTGAAAAAATGAGAAATGATTTTTTCACAGAACCTTTTCTTTTTACAAAATATATTTCTTGACATTTACTCCGTTGCATCATTCATAACCTCAGTCTTAAATACAACGGGACGTATTCCATATGTTAAGTATTCTTCTGCAAAATCAGGATAAAATTCCTTTTTCAATACTGTTATATTAACTTTTCTCATGCATTCTATTCCCTTCCTGTTTAATATCCTTTTTTATGTACATACGATTTAACTTATTATGATACAGAATCATGACAATCAGACCACCAATACATTCCGTCACGCTTAAAATCGCAGCCATTGTTTCTCCCAAAAACAATCCGCACTCGAAGCAAAGAACAAATCCTAATCCATAATAAATCCACATAAGTCCATGCTTTTTGTTATATGCTTTTACATCCGTAATCTGTTCTTTCTTTGGTGGTTCCATACCACTCCAGAATCCCACTGGCTTCTTACTTCTATATTGAACAATTCCAAATATAATAATTGGTAATACACAAATCAATGTCACTATCATTGCAAAGCTTGTTTCTGCCATTATTGCACTCCTATCTTATAAACAGTCCTGCAAGCTGCATTTCCCTGTCGTAAGTCAGCCGATATGTAACGGTTGCATTTTCATAAGAAACTGTAACTTCACCTACTGCAAAATGCTCATTTCCCTGTACCAATTCCATCGTGTATAAAACTCCGAAGGACTCTCGTTGTCCCCAGTCCTCTGCTATCTGCTTTCTTACATTCTCCATCGTTTCTTGATTCAAAACCGATTGCATTTTTGGAATTGCATTCTCCTGTATGGTTGCATAATCCTGCACATCCAGCAATTCTATCGTAGTCCTCATTGCATCTTCTACCTGCTCTTTGTCAAAATATTTACTTTGCTCAATGGAAAAGCTTTTGGGCAGCATCCAATATAAAATAAGTGCCAGAATAATGATAACAACAATTGCAGATAAAGCAATTTTTATCACTCTGTTTCGTATATACTGCTTTATTTCCTTCTCAGAAATGTTATCATTAAAACCATCTGCAATTTCCTTTACCGTTCCCATTTGAGATATTATTTCCTGAAAGTCTTCTCCCTGCTCAGTCCGCATTGTAATATCCGTCAATAATTGCCGCTTAATTTCCTTTTTCTTTTTACCGTTGCACTTAATCCTTCTTGCAATAGCATTTACATACTGTCTTTCATCCATCTTCTAATCCTCCATAATCTTCGCTATTCCATTAGAAATCCGCTTCCATACAAGCTCTGTTTCATCAAGCGTTCGTTTTCCTTCTTCGGTAATCTCATAATATTTTCTTGGTACCTGTCTTCCTTCCGCTTCACTCCATTTGCTTTCAATCAGACCGTCGTCTTCTAACCGATAAAGAATCGGGTAAAGTGTCCCATCCTTTAACAAAAACGTTTCATCACTTTTTTCTTTCATTTCCTGAATAATCTGATACCCATATTTAGGCTCTGATTCCAGCAATTTCAGTACAAGCATATCTAAAACGCCCTTCTTCATCTGCCTTTCATATTTTTCATTCATAAAGCACCTCATATACTTAGTATTGCTAAGTATATTGTAAAATCAAGATTAAAATAAGTCAATACATAATGATCCATATATTGTAAAAAGTGGTGTCTATTCAGTAGGTCTGCGCATTTACTGCACTGACCGTGAGTAAACGTAAATTTATCAAAAAAAAGCGTTTGCTCAGCAGCAAACGCTACAAGAATTTGCCTTGCAAATTCTTGATTAACTTCCACTACGTTACAGCAATTTCCTATCACATAAAAAAAGAACCCGCAAAAATGTCTACGGGTTCTCTACAATATCAAGTATATTTATTTTAAAATAAATTTGTCTACGATTTCTTTTAACTTGTCCGCACAGTCATAACATTCTGTAACCATTTCATGGGTTTCTGTGGTCTTTTCAACCATACCGCTTGTCTTCTCGGCAATATCAGTTACACCGGCAGCAGCTTCATTTACTGTGTCCTTAATACCATCAAGTGCCTGTGCTGATGATTCTATCAGAGTTGACAGACGCTGAATAGCATCCTTTACTTCGTTCATATTGTCTCCATAAGAATCCGCATCTTCCTGGTATTGTAAACTTACTTCTTTAAATTCTTTATAATCTCCGATTACTGTTTTTTCCAGGAATTCTGTTGTTTCTTCCATACATTCCGTCATGTTGCCAACTGCACTGTTGACCTCCTGCACAATTACTCCAATATTCGCAATAGCCTTGGAGGTCTGATCTGCAAGGCTTCCTATTTCTGTTGCGACAACAGCAAAGCCCTTACCTGCTTCTCCTGCCCTGGCTGCTTCAATGCTTGCATTTAATGCCAAAAGTCCCGTCTGAGATGAGATTTCCATAATGGTATCTGTCAGTTCATTTATCTTGTCAACGGCTTTAGACCCTTCAATAGCTTTCTGCGATTTCTCCTTAACATTCTGATACATAGCCATGGTACGGCTGCTTGCCTGCTCTGTTTTATCACCCAGACTCTTGGCTCTCGCCATGACTTCATCCGAAGTCTCTGCTCCTTTTTGTGCCATTGTTGTAATTGCATCAGCATCCGCTTTCATTCCCTGAACGCTTTCATTAATCGTAATTGTCGTTGCCGCAGTTTCTTCCATACCTGCAGCAAGCTCCTGTGTCGTAGCTGAATTATCCGTACACATACCATTTATCGTGTCTGTTACCTGTTTTAATCCATCCACATTTGTGGTAATCTGAACGCTTGCTGTATTAATATCAGTAACCATATCCCGCAGGTTCTTACGCATATCATGTACTTTTCTTGCCATATGTCCTGTCTCATCTTTTCTGTTTCGCAGCTTTTGGGCATCTTCATTGTGAGAAAAATCCAACTGAGCAGTCTTTTCAATAATCTGCGTTAGCTGACGGATTGGCCGGCATATAAAAAGGCTCATAATATAGCCTGCAATAAGGCAAAGAAACAAAGTAACAATAGCAACAAATCCCATTGTTTTCATCATATCATCAATGGGCGCTACAATCTCACCCTTATCTGCTGTTACTACTACAATCATATTACCACCGGTAATGGCATAACCTGCATATTTGATTGCACCCTTATAATCATATTCAACGACTTCATTCTTTGGAATCGTGCCTGACTGAATCTGCGCTACGACGCCCTTAATCACGGAATTCTCTACCGGCTGTCCTATTTTTTCAGCAGCAGGATGAAATAGCATGGTTCCATCTGCATCTACCAGATATGCATAAGCAGAATCTACTCCCTTCATCTCAATTCCCTGCATGACATTTACATATTCTCTACTGCTTGCCAGCTCAGATGGTATATTACTGATTGTCTGTGCCCCCTGTTCTGCAAGACTCATGATATAGTTTTCATTCGTTTCCTCTATAATCGCTCTGGTTTTGGAATTAGCACTCAGTACACTTCCAATAAGTGAAAATACAACGATACAAATCACGAGTACCAGAATTTTGAAAGAAATAGAATGAATAAAAGTAATTTTTTCTGTTTTTTTCATAGCTTTATCCCTCACTTATACAAAACAATAAATTGCATATATAAATATTATATCATTATTTAAATTGTTTGAAAATATCTATATTTATCAAAAATAACAAAAAAGAGAAGCTTGATAGCCTCTCTAAATTCTTACATTTTTTATCATGCTACTTTAAAATCATTAACATATCGATATTGGTTATTGCAAAATTTCAAGAACTGCATCCACCGCTTTCTTATATCTCTCCTGATAAGAGCCACTGACACACAGATATTTCCTTCCATGTTCTTCTAACAGCCTCTTAATCTGATTGCTATACTTTTCCCTGTCATTCTTGATAACCTCACTTCTGTCACCATCCTGAATGAATGCCACATCCGGCTCCATGAAAAGGATTAAATCATACGCATTTAACGCATCAATCGCATCAGACAATGCTTTATTCTTATCTATGTTGGGGTCTTCCAGAAAATTCATATAGAACTGGGTCACTAATGCATCCGTATCAATAAAAAGAACCTTATTACTGTGCTCTATCGCTTTCATCTCATTTAACTTATGCTGTAGCAATATCTCGGTGAAATCCTCTGACAGCATAAGTAAATCGGTACCGGAACGTTCTGAAATATCCCTTCCTGCCTCATCAATATAATTTGTATTAAAACGATTAGCCAGATTAATAGTCAATGTTGATTTTCCTGTACTCTCTCCACCAATCAACAAAACCTTCTTGTTATAGTAGGTTCTGACAATATTTGGCAGCCAATCCCAGTGCTGATAAGGATTCTTCCGAATTTCTGTAGAACTGATTTCATTTCTTGTAAAGATGCACAACTCACTTTCCGGATAACACACATTCCAAAAGCTGTTCTCATCATAATCGCTTCCGCAGAAAACAATATCAATTTTTTCTCCAATCTGCTCCTTGATCCAGTCTGCATCCTTCTGCCAGTAATCTGTTGTATATTCCTGCTTCGTTTCCGCGCTATCCTCAATCACTAAAATATGTACATTTCCAATATGCTTTGTCAACTGATACAACCAACGATAGCGAACCCGGTAATCTACTTCATTGCGATTCTTTCCTACACTCAACACTAAATACAGCTTTTCACACCGATTTGCCGCCTGAATGATGCAGTCCACATGACCAAGATGAAGCGGATTAAAGGAGCCTCCATACATTCCAATCTTATATTTCATTTTCTTTCACCTCGCGTTTCCATCTGATATACATAATAATTGCATTTAACAGATAAATACTCCACATCAGAAGCGTTGCTATGCTTTCACCACCGTTAGCAAAGTTGACTGCCCACATGATAACGGTAACAACATCTACTACAATCCATAAAACCCATTGTTCTGTCAGTCTCTTAACAGACAATATCTGGGCTACGACGGAAACAACTGTACTCATACTGTCTACAAACGGCAAATTACCATTCAATGCTCTTAGCATCAGTCCATACAGAAAAATGGCAACCGCTGTGCAGACATATAGAATGATGCCTTTCTTTCTTGGCAGACTGCTCTTTATGACTTCGCCATTTTCCTCATTCATATGCTTATTCCAGGCAAACCAGCCAACAAAATTCATCGGGAAATAATAGATCAGATTCAGCATGACCTCACCATAATATTTTGCTCCAAAGGCAATATAAGCATAAAATAATACATTTATTGTACCAAAGATAAAAGAAGAACGTTTCCCCTTTCCTGTCAGGATAACACACCACACACCTGTTAAGGCTGACATGATACCAATCATGGAATCTTTCCAGTAAATGGACAGCGCTAAAATCACAGCACTTGCTATTGCAAGCCACGCTACCTCCATTTTCTTCCACCCCGTCAGTTCACTTTTTACATACTTTTGCATCTTTTCTCTCATAACCTTTCTCTCCTTTATTCCATTTTTCCATTCCAACGATAATATTTGCTTGGGCGGTTCGCCTCGCCAGTCTGAATATTTCCCGTTTCTTCTACAAAATCCATAATCTTCTTACGAAAATTTGCCTTATATAGCTTTCTGCCCAGAATAATCTCATAAATACTTTGCAGCTGCGGTAAGGTAAATTCCTCCTCCAGCATATGGAATACGATAGGCGTATATTCTATCTTTCCCCGAAGTCTCTCCAAACCACATTGAATGATTTTAGCATGGTCAAATGCCATCTCCTCTTTTACCTCATTCAATGCTTCTATGGAAACCTCCTTCCATACTACATCATTTACTCTTTCGCATGCCTTTGGATTACATTTTGATTTGTTTACCAATGCAACATAGGAAACCGACAATACCCTTAAACGTGGATCACGCTCTACATCTCCCCAGGTATACAACTGCTCTGTATAAATATCCGTAATGCCTATCTCTTCCTGTAAACACCTTGCTACCGCCTCTTCCAGCGACTCCTTGTCTCCAACGAAGGAGCCGGGAAGTGCCAGACAGTCCTTATAGGGGAATTCATCCCTCTTTACCAGCAATACCTCAAGATGCTTATCCTGTACCGTGAATATTAAAATATCCACCGCTACAGACATCTTCTTGTATATTGTGGAATCATATTCTTCTATGTATTTCTTTTCTAATTCAATATCCATATTTTGCGTCCTGCTTAGTATCAATTTGCTACTAAGGATATGATAGTATATTTTTGCTACTAAGTCAAGTTTAATTTTCATTTAAAATAGTCAAAATATAAAGTTGCCATTTTTGCTTAAACACATCTACAAATGTGAAATATAATTTTTAAAAAAAGACCAGAATTCTGGTCTTTTTTATTAATTAAGACACTCATTAATCCATGCAATAAAGTTCTCTGTTGAATTGCCTGTCCGCTCTGCTTCTACGTGTCCCTGTCCCCAAACTGTTTCAAAGTCAACATCTGCACCATAGCTTTCATTGTCTGCTAACAGTTCTGCCATAACAGGATCAAAATGTGCACCATTTCCGTCACCATAGCCAAACAATACATTTTCCCCCTGTATTGCATCTAAATCATCAAAAGCGCCAACGTTCTTAGAGGCATTCTTTAATGCCTTAACAAAATCGGCAACACTTGTAATAGTTGCAGTATTCGTAGCACTATCATAAGTTACCCATTCATTCTCCGCATTCAGAGCATCAATATAATCCTGTGCTGTTTCATAGCTTCCTGATATTGTCAATCCGCCTTCTGTTGCATTACGCTGAATATTATCCAGCTCTGTGATATCCTGCGCTCCGTTTTCTGTTGGTATTTCTCCCTGTGGTCGTTCTCTATCAGGCTTTATTCCATCTTTTGGCAGTTCTGCGTCCGGCTTCATACCACCTTCCGGCAATGCTCCATCCGGTAATCCCTCCGGTCTTTCGCCTCGCATCATACCTCCTCCAAATCCTCCATTACCACTTGCCTCATATGGGAAGAAATACCTACCTGCCAATACACATCATCCTCCGCATTATAATTCCACTTTGTTGTTTCAATCTTTGCCAAAGAGCTTCCGATATTCTCCTGCGTTTCTTCCTGTGTCTCTTCCGCCGAAGTCTCTGGTGTCATCTTTTCTCCCTTACTCCCTGTTGTACCACAGCCTGTTAATACTAATGCCATTGATACCCCTAAACTTATTACTGTTCTTTTTATTCGCATAATATTTATCCTTTCTTTTGTTGATTAATTTCAATATAAAAAAAGTGTGTGTGTTTTGTGTGAAAAGAATGTGTTTCTTTTGTGCCAAATACTCTGCTGCATTATCATTAACACCTTAATAGTTCCAACGATAACATATTGCCACACAATAAGATAAGAATTATAATATTCTTATAAATATAAGATTTCAGGAGGTACCCTATATGTCCGCTTTTCTTCACAATATCGAACTGTACCTGACCTATATTGTTGAATTCTGCACTATCCTTTTGGAACTTTTCGGTGTTATCGTTCTTGTCTTCACTGCCGTAAAATGCTTTATCCAGTGGATCCGCCGCGACTCTAAGCTTCGTCTTGACTTGGCACAGGGAATCGCCTTATCTCTTGAATTCAAGATGGGTAGTGAAGTACTTCGTACTGTTGTTGTCCGTGAATGGGCAGAGCTTGGCATCTTAGGGGCAGTTATCGTGCTACGTGGCCTGCTTACCTTCCTGATTCACTGGGAAATCAAACACGAAGAAGAAGCTTTGGAAAAGCAAAACTAATTTAACATACAAAAAGGACATTTCGTCTCTTGAAATGTCCTCTTCAAATCATCATACAATTCCTAATAATTTCCCTATCCAATAAATCACTCCAAGTCCCCAGCTTGTTACAATGCCATATAAAATAACGGGTCCTGCAATCGTAAATATCTTACAGCCAATACCAAAGACCTGACCTTCTGTCTGATATTCAATTGCGGAAGCAACTACTGAATTGGCAAATCCCGTAATCGGAACCAGTGCACCTGCGCCGCCCCATTTTACCAAACCTCCATAGAGATTAAAGCCTGTAAGAATTGCGCTGGCAAGTATTAGCAGCATGGAGCACCAGCTTGCGGCTATATCCTTGTCCAAGCCAAACTGGTTCATTGCCATATTGACAATAAATTGTCCAATGCAGCAGATTGCTCCACCTGTGAGAAAGGCTTTTCCCATTTGTAGCCATAAATTTGTCTTTGGTGATATCTTTTCTACATATTCCTGATAATCCTTGACCTTTTGATTCATGCTTTTCATTTCCTTTTCTGCCAATAAATAGCGTTTTCTTATTCATAGCTATTTCCTTTTTACTCAGTATTTATACGCAGAGAGTCTTATTCTTTTCCCGATAAAATGTAATCACAATCTACTCCAAAGGCAGTTGCTATCTTATATAGCACACTTGCTGAGAATCCCTTTCTTCCCAACTCTATCTCATATATAAATTTGCTTGATATCCCTACCAGCTCTGACATTTCTTCTCTTGTCAAATGGTAGCTCTCCCGTAACTTTTGAATCCGAATTCCCGCCTGTATGTATAAATCCTCATCCTTCATTTGTACTTAAATCCCTTCTTCATACATATTTATGTAACCATGCAAAACTCATCTCGATGTGGCTTTGAATAGTATCCATATTATTTCTATTATAAAGAAGTCTGCCCATTATCCGACATTTCCCGTACAAACGAGACATTTCAGCGCATCTATGTAGTGATTTTCTTCTATTTGCAATCTTAGTGCGTCCCCACTCCCATTCTGTGCCTGATTTCTTAAAATGCAAATTTATTAATGTAGACTGACCTCATTGGAGGTACAAGTCCATGCAACTGCTATCAAATTTTATTGATGGAAATATGGATATTAGTGAACGTGATAAAAAGATGCTGCTTTTCTCTATTAACTGCATCTTATATGATGTCAGCAAATTATTGCTCTTTATTCTGATTTTTTACCTGCTCCATAGACTGGATTTATTTTTGTTTGCTTTTGTGATTTTGCTGCCACTTAGAATGATTTCTGGAGGATTACATTTTAAACACTATACATCCTGCCTGTTCTTTTCCTTAGGTTACTTTCTTATTGTAACCATACCGCTTGCAAAAATCAGTCTGCCAGTACTGATTTTGTTACCAAGCCTGCTCCTGTGTCTGGTAATCAATGTCTTATTGGGA
>JALEWA010000065.1 GCA_022788085.1 Lachnospiraceae bacterium | reverse complement strand
TTAACTAAAATATCTTTAACTATATGGGAGTGGTCTTATGTTTATTGGAAGAGAAAAAGAATTAGCAGATTTGAATGCACTTTATGATACATACAAATTTCAGATGCCGGTTATCTATGGCAGAAGAAGGGTTGGAAAGTCTACCTTAATTCGTAAATTCGTAGAAGATAAAAGAGCAGTTTTATTTACTGCTATAGAATCTACAAGCGAGAGAAATTTGGAATTATTCAGTAGAAGTATCTACAAAACTCTTTTACCAACCATGACAAAAATGCCTCCTTTTCAAAGCTTTGAAGCTGCTTTTGATTTTTTGACCGAGTATACAAAAAAGGAAAGGTGTGTGGTTGTTATTGACGAATACCCATATCTTGCTGCTTCAGACAAAAGTATATCATCCAGATTGCAAAGTTATATAGATGGAGAATGGAAGGACAGTAAGATGTACCTTATTTTATGCGGTTCTTCCATGAGTTTTATGGAAAATCAGGTATTAGGCTATCAGAGTCCGCTTTATGGAAGAAGAACAGCGCAAATAAAACTGCTCCCATTTGATTATCTGACTTCTGCCTGCTTTGTGCCAAATTATTCAGAGGAAGACAAGGCACTTGTCTATGGTGTGACGGGAGGAATTCCTAAATATCTGGAGCTGTTTCGTCCGGAACTGACAGTTTACGAAAATATAATACAATTGTTTTTTGATAGTAGTGGTTATTTATACGAAGAGCCAGGTAATTTATTAAAACAGGAACTGCGGGATGTTTCCACATATAATGCGATTATTGAAGCATTAGCATCAGGGGCTGTAAAAGTGAATGAGATTGTGACCAAAGTTCATTCTGATACAGCAACAGTGTCATATTGTTTGAAATCATTGATTTCGATTGGAATTGTAGAAAAATGTGCTGCTATTACAGAGGAGGATAATAAGAAAAAAACCTCTTATGTAATATGTGATAATATGTTTCGTTTTTGGTATCGGTTTGTACCAAACGGTATTGATTTAATACTGATGCAATACGGAAAAAATTATTTTGAAGAGTCAGTATTACCCCAACTGCCGGATTATATGGGGAACATTTTCGAAGAAATGTGCAGAAATTATTTACAACAGATTAGCGTGCAGGGAAAATTGGATTTTACCATTACGAAGATAGGACGTTGGTGGGGAATCAATCCTAAACTGAGGCAGGAAGAAGAGATAGATATTGTAGGTGTGAATCCGTTAACCAAGTGTGTATTATTGGGTGAATGTAAGTACCAAAATCAGGGAATCCATTTGGAAACAGCTCAAAAACTTATGGAACGAGGATTATTAATTACACAGTATCCCAATAAATCATATGTATTATGTTCAAAAACACATTTTACGGACGAAGTAAAGCGTTTTGCGAAAGAAAATAAGATTATGCTGGTGACGTTAAGGGACTTATATTATGAAAAAAATAGCGAATAAGTATGTAGTGATATTTTCTATAGTGATTTCTTTTGTATTATTATCAATATCCTCTTTATTCTCATGGGATGATAATCCTGTCATGGGATTTGATAAATTGTGTGCAGACTCTTGCATTGTTTTATGCTGTATGCTGCTGATTAAATTTGGGGGATTGCTGGATACGGCAGGTTTTACAAAGAAAGGATATATAAAAGGACTGTTATACGGAAGTCCATTTCTGGTTATTGGGATAGCAAGTGTTTTTGTAAGTAATGCAGGGGTTAATTTTTCAACATTAACACATATTTCCGTAGCAAATTCGGTGCTATTTACAATCAATATGCTTTTTGTAGGAATGAATGAAGAAATATGGATGCGTGCGATGATTCTGAATGCGCTTATGAGGAAGTACGGCGATACTTATCCCCAAATATGGAAATCGTTGATTATTTCAGCTCTGATATTTGGAGCAATTTATATAAAAAGCAAAAATATATGGGCTGGTATAACGATTCATGCATTAGTGGATTGGTGCTCACTTTTTATTGGTAATTGCTTTATGGGAACAAAATCGATTATTAGTATGGAAATGACGATACAACAAGCAGTTATTATTATTGCTTTAGGTTCTTTGCCACCAATACTGATTGCATGGCTGTTACTGAGAAATAAGAATGTTGGGGTTAAAAAGATAATAGGAGTAAGGCATCAATGAAAGAACAACTAAAAATATCAAAATTACAACATAATATTTATAGAATACAGGAAGACAGCAGCTTTATGAATGTAGATTCCTATCTTGTATGTGGTGAGGCGTATGCGGTAGTAATTGACGGACTGGGTATTGCAGAAGGGCTTTACGAGTGTGCAGGAAAGTTAACAGATAAACCATTGTATATGATTGTTACACATGGGCATCCGGATCATGCAGGCAAAGGAATGCAGGAATTCATGGAAGCCGAATGTGATATTTATATATCTTATAAGGATTTGTATCTGTTAAGGGAGATGTATGGGGATAATCTCAAAATGGAACAATTTCATAATATGGAAAATGGGATGAGATTTGACTTAGGAGGTACTTCGTTAGAGGTGATTGCCATGCCTGGACATACAAGAGGAAGCATGATGCTCTATATGGAAAAAGAAAAGGTCTTATTCAGTGCAGATGCTATCGGCTCCGGTGGACTATGGATGCAGCTTCAGGAAAGTCGTCCGTTGACTGAGTATTTGGAATCATTAAGCAGGCTGGAGGTATTTTTGGAGAGAAATGATTCCGTAAAAATCTATCCGGGACATTCATGGCAGATAGAACCTTATATAGAAGAAGGTCAGGACTATTTAGACATGGAATATGTCAGGGAACTTAAGAAATTGACTATAGATATCATTGAGGGAAGGATTGAGGGTGAAAAAACAGAAATTCCAATGGATATTATGGAGGGAATTGATATCCACAGCGTAAAAGGAAGATGTGTTACAGATTATTGCTATGATGCGGAACATATAATGGAAAAGGAAGGAATTTATGAAAGGTAAAGAAAAAAGGTCATTGTACGCTTTTTTGATGTTGTCATTCTCCATTCCTTTGTTGTGTGTTCTTCTGATGCAATATTGCAGTATTTTTCAAAATGGATTTTTGCATTTGCTGCTGTATGGAATTGAGGCGGCTTCGCCTTCTATTGCTGCGGTTCTGGTGTATAATAGTAAGAAACATGGCGTGAGAGATTTCTTAAGAGAAAAATGGATTAATAATTTCTCCTGGCGATACTGCTTATTGGGCTGTCTGATTCCGGCAGTGGTAATCGTCATTGGTAAATGCATATCGGTTATCATATTGAAACAGGATTCTGTTTTTTCAACGATAAGTATGAAGAAAATTGTGATAATTATGTGGGCGTTTATTGCAGAGGAATTGGGTTGGAGAGGCTTTTTGCAAGACTGGTTGGAAGATAATTGCAATAAGGCAGTATGGATTCCTATCATAACAGGATGCATCTGGGCTCTGTGGCATTATCATTTTATACTTGGTGGAACGATGGAGATACCATATGCTGTTTTCTTATATGGATGCGTCGTCGAGAGCTTTGGTTATTATGTGATTACAAAGCTGGCAAGGGGAAATATTGTTCCAGCATCCATTTGGCATTTCTCAGGAAATCTCTTTTTCAATCTTTGCAGAATCAATCCTGAATGGAATGGGGGCAGCTTTGTACCTTATTATGTAGTAAACGGGTTGTATTCTGTTTATGTTTTAGCGTTTGTTGTTTTTTTGCACACGACAAAGGATAAGTATATAGTTAGGGGGTAATACTGAATGAAATTTGATGATTGGCAAGAGATACATGATTATTGCATGGCAAAGCCTTGCGCATATGAAACAAGACCTTTTGGGGAGCATCCAATCTGCTATAGGCTTGCGGGAAAAATTTTTGCACAGCTTACACCGAAAGAGGACTGGTTTAAAGTAACCCTTAAGACCAATCCGGATGCGGCAGACTTTTATAGAAGAGCATATCCGGGCGTAGTGGTACGAGGTTATCATTGTCCGCCTGTACAACAGCCATATTGGAATACAATAGACTTGGACTGTTTTGATAAAAACATTTTATTTCAAATGATCGATGAAGCGTATGATGAGGTGCTGAAACATTTGACAAAAAAGGAACAGAGAAGGATTCCGGACATTGCTTCTTATCAATTTGTCAAGACGGATGGAGAAAACGAGGCATTTATTGAGTTGTGCGGTAAGCTGGATGCGACATTGAATACGATTATTGGATCAGAAAAACAGCAAAAGCAGTATGACCAGTATAATCAATGTGACAGCATACATGACACAATTATAATATATCATGATAATAAGCCTGTAGGCTGTGGTGCGTATAAGCTATATGATGAGGAAACAGTGGAATTAAAACGAATCTACGTGGATGAATCGGTGCGTGGAGCAGGTCTTGGTAAAGAGCTTGTGCGCAGATTGGAGGCAGATGCAAGAATCGCAGGCTTTCGTTATGCAGTCTTAGAAACAGGAAAGAAGTTGACTGATTCAGTCAGACTTTATAGTAGGATGGGTTATAAGGTTATACCCAATTATGGGCAGTACGTAGACATGCCGGAGTCAGTCTGTATGAGTAAAAAATTATAGGAGAGATTTAGTCTATGAACGAGCGAATCGCACTATGGGAGGAAGGAAATCCCCCTTTTTATGATGAAACCAGCCATTGTGGTGAAAATGAGGGAACCTGTACCTTAACACCTTATTTATTACAGGACGGAAGAAAGCATGCGGCAGTGATTGTCTTTCCGGGTGGTGGATATGTACACCGTTCTGAAAAAGAGGGTGCTCCTGTTGCAGAGTATCTGAATTCGATTGGATTACATGCATTTGTATTGAATTATCGAGTCATTCCATATCCTCCTTATCTGGGATATGTGGATGGAAAAAGAGCTGTTCAATATGTCAGGGCACATGCAGAAGAACTTGACATAAAGGAAAATCAGATTGGTGTTATGGGCTTTTCTGCAGGAGCCGGAAATGCCTGTATGGTAGCGGAGAAATATGACAAGCAGGAATATCAGCCGGTAGATGAAATTGACCACATTTCTGCAAGACCTGATTTTTGCATTCTTTGTTATGGTGCATTAAGCTTTCATTTAGAATATGTAAGTGAAAATGATATAGAAGTATTTAACAAAATCGTTCCCAAAGAGGAACAGGAGGCTTTCATTAAGGAGTATTCCTGCGATGAGCTGGTCAGAGCGGATATGCCGCCTGTCTTTGTCTGGCATGCAGTAGATGATGAACGGGTAAAGGTAGGAGCCTGTATCAGCTTTGTAAAGCGCATGACCGAGATGAAAAATGACATAGAGTGCCATCTTTTTCCGTTTGGAGGTCATGGGAAAAGCATTGTGGAATCCTCACAGATAGAGGGATTGAATCAATGGTTGACTCTATTGGAAAATTGGCTGAAAAGGAAAGGTTTTCTAAGTCATGGAGAATAAAAGAGTCCGTATTGTAGACATTGCGGAAGAATTAGGCGTGAGCACAGCCACTGTATCGAATGTTATTCATGGAAAAACAAAAAAGAATTCTGATGAGACCGTTAAAAGAGTCCAGCAACTCTTAGAGGAACGCCAGTACATTCCAAGCATGGCAGGGATTCTGTTGGCACAGAATGATTCGCGTATTATCGGAGTCGTGATTAATAATCATGAAAAATATGAGGGTCATGTGCTGGAAGATCCTTTCGTATCATCATCTCTAAATCATTTGTCTGTTGAAATTGAACAGGCAGGATATTTTATGATGATAAAAACTACGACAGATCTCAAAGATATTGTTAAGTTTGCATCTATGTGGAATCTGGAGGGAATGATTATCATAGGCTTCTGCGAAAATGAATATGATAAGCTTCGGCAGTTTATGCATATTCCCTTTGTTGTCTATGATGGTTACTTTGAAAATGAAGGACGTGTCTGCAATTTGACCATTGATAATTTTCATGGTGGATTGCAGGTGGGAAAATATTTTAAAGAGCTTGGGCACAAGAGGGCACTCTGTATTTCGGATAATCAGATTTGTGTGGATTTGGAACGGTTTCAAGGCTTTCAGGAAGGCTTTGGAAAAGAAAACACGGATTTCATGCTAATACCAATGCAGAAGAATGAAAGACATCATTTTTATACAGAACATTTGGAAAAAATAAGAGAATATTCTGCTGTCTTTGCTGTATCTGACTACTATGCAATTGATTTTATGCAATTTATGCAGGAAAGAGGAATTCGGGTGCCGGAGGATGTTTCAATTGCCGGATTTGATGACAACCCAATCTGTGAGCAGGTGGTTCCAAATCTGACCTCAGTAAGGCAGGATGCAGGCGAAAGGGCAAGAACTGCACTTATGATGCTTTCAGCTTTAAAGCAGGGGAGACAGAAAGAGGCTAAAAAAGAACTGCCTGTCACTCTTGTGAAAAGAACGAGTACAGCAAAATATACAAATAATTGATTCTATTTTCATAACGGGTTACGCGTTTAACCTATTGTAAATTCTCTTTTTCTTACCTAAAATAAAGTAAGACGTCTAAGAAAGGGATTTACTATGAAACAAGAAAATAATTTTTTTAAAACAGTATGTAAGATTGCTATTCCGGTTGCACTGCAATGTATGCTGCAATCCTCCTTTAGCATGATAGACCAGATTATGATAGGTCAGCTTGGAAGTGTCAGCATCGCAGCGATAGGATTAGCCGGGAAATTTTCTTCTATCTTTTCGGTAGTGGTATCTGCAATTGCCGTAGTTGCGGGAATTATGATTGCACAGTATATGGGAAAACAGGAGAAGGAAGAAGTAGATAAAAGCTTTTCCGTAAATATGGTAGCATCCGTGATATTGGCGTTGATTTTTACCATATTGTGTTTGGTCTCACCAAAGCAAATTATAAGGATTTATACACAGGAAGACCAGATATGTAACGTAGCGGCATCTTATTTACAAATTGTAGCCCTTACGTTTTTGCCGATGGCAGGTGCAACCATATTATCAACAATGCTTCGGTGTATGGAAAAGGCTTCTCTGCCTTTATACGCAAGTGTAGTAGCGGCAGTTATAAATACGGTATTAAATTATATACTTATCTTTGGTAAGCTTGGCATTTCTGCGATGGGAGTAGAAGGTGCTGCCATTGCAACGGTAATAGCGCAAATTGCAAACTTTCTGTTTATGCTTGCAGCTTTTATCTTAATTTATGGGAAGGAGAATCAGACATTTCGGTTTTCTCTAAACCTTGGAAATGCAGGCTACAAACAATATTTTATGATGCTGATGCCAATCCTGATTACTGAATTTCTATGGAGCCTTGGTGAAAATGTATATGCATCTATTTATGGACATATGGGAACGCAGGCCTGTGCGGCGATGACTTTGACGAATCCGGTTCAGGGTCTGATGATTGGAGCGCTTAGTGGTCTGTCGCAGGCGGCAGGTATTTTAATTGGAAAATCACTGGGGAAAAAGGAATATGATGAAGCCTATCGGAATTCGAAAAAAATAGTCTGGTATGGTCTTGCCGGAGCAATCATATTATCTGTATTGCTGGTAATATTAAGATATTTCTATGTAGATATCTATGAGGTGGAGGATTCTGTAAAAGAGTCAGCCAGAGCAGCCCTTATGGCATTTGCGATTATTTCTCCTGTAAAGGTTCTGAATATGATTCTTGGTGGAGGAATTGTACGAAGCGGTGGTAAAACGAAGCTTATTATGTGGATTGATCTGACCGGTACGTGGATATTTGGAGTTCCTCTTGGATTGATTGCAGCATTCGTATGGGGATTGTCAATCCCGTATGTATATTTCATCTTGTCCTTAGAGGAAGTAGTACGTCTAGCGATTACAGTGGTAGTATTTAAGAAGAAAATATGGATGCAAAGCCTGGAAGTATAAGATAATGGGTAACTGTTCAGTACTGAACAGTTACGACAATAGTAAAGAAACTCCGTAATAATGCAAAAATTATGGAGTTTTTTTGCTATATTGGACGAATTCGTTGATTATTCAGCACATAATCTCTATAATGAAAATATAATCCCCTCATTACAAAGGAGTGCATAATCTTATGATAAGAATGGAAATAGCCTGCTTTATGGTTCTTCTTTTTATGATTATTATGTATTTTTCATTCCCGAGGAAAAAGATAAGGATAAATCGTGTTTTTTCGGCTTTGTTAGTATTGGCTGCGATCAACCTTATATTTGACGGGATAACGATTTATACAGTGAACCATTTGGGCAAAGTACCGCTTCTTTTGAACAATTTTGTTCATAAGATATTTATTGGGACCATGGTAGGCATCTTTTACCTTATATACCGATACATTGTATTGTTGGTAGAAGAGGAGTCCGGCTATCATTTGAAGATGGTTGCTGTGAGCGCATGTATTCTGGCTCTTGCCGTGTTAGGTGTCATTGTGCTGCCAATAATCTATGTAGAGACCCCGAATGGTAATTATTCCTTTGGTCCGGCAGCATATATGATCTATATCGCAATAGGAATATATCTTCTTCTTACGATTATCATGATTGCGAGGTTCTGGAAGCAGATTCAACCAAAGAAAAAGATGGCTATTACTATATCGCTGACGATTGAGATAATACTATCTGTTTATCAGGCCTTTCATCCATTGGCATTAATTAGCGGAATGGGAATCATGCTGGTGGTTTTATCTCTATACTTGATTATGGAGAATCCGGATATTGTACTGGTAACTCAGATTCAGGAGGAGAAAAGAAAAGTAGAGGAAGCAAATGCGGCAAAGTCAATTTTTCTTTCAAATATGTCACATGAAATCCGTACACCAATGAATGCCATTGTCGGGATGACGGAAATACTTCTTAGAACAGAGTTGACACAGGAGCAGAGGGAATATTTATCGAATATCAAGCATTCAGGAAATGCGCTGGTAGCAATTATCAATGATTTGCTGGATATTTCTAAAATAGAAGCCGGAAAAATGGAACTGGTTGAAGATGTGTATAATCTGAAGGCAATGCTTAGTGATATTCGTATGATTATTATGAATCGCATTGGAAGTAATCCGATTGAACTAATTTATGAAATAGATAAAGAACTGCCGGATAAAGTGATAGGTGATGAGATACGCATCAGGCAGGTCATTATTAATCTGATGAATAATGCAGTAAAATTCACACAGAAAGGATATGTGAAGCTTGCAGTTAAGATTCAGAAACATGTAGAGGAAGGATTGTATATTTGTTTTTCAGTAACGGATACCGGACAGGGAATCAAAAAGGAAGATATTAAGCGGTTATTTGAGGCTTTTGAACAGGTAGATATTAAGAAAAATCAGGGAAAGGAAGGCACCGGGCTTGGTCTTGCGATTTCGAGTCAGCTTGTTGAATTGATGGGCGGTAAGCTGGAAGTTAGAAGTGAATATGGTAAAGGAAGTAAGTTCTACTTCACGATACTGCAGAAAACTGCCGCATCTGATGAAAAAGAGAAAGAGCTGGAACATGAGAATGTTCTGAGCTTTATTGCTCCCGAGGCAAAAATTCTGATTGTGGATGATAATGAGATAAACTTAGTAGTAGCCTGTGGCCTGTTAGAACCTTTCCAAATGCAGATAGACACTGCGATGAATGGAAAGGAAGCACTTGATAAGATAAAGACCAATCGTTATGATCTGATTCTTATGGATCACATGATGCCTATAATGGATGGTGTGGAAACGACAAAGTGTCTGCGAAAAATGGAGGGCAAATACTATCAGAATGTACCGGTAATTGCGCTTTCTGCAGATGCGATGCATGAGTCTCAGAAGATTTTTGCAGAAGCAGGTATGAATGATTTTGCAGCAAAACCAATTGAGTTACGGCAGCTTTGTAAGGTTCTTAGGAGATGGCTTCCATTAAAGCTTATTATAAAAACGCAGTGTCCACCGTTTGAACATAAACATAAAAAATAGCAGAGAGGACTTGATAAATATTGCATTATTATCAAGCCCTTTTATGTATTATGGATAATATTGATTATTTTCTACAAATTATCTATAATTATAAGTAAATAGATTAATTGTTCAGAAATAAAAAAAGGAGAATTCACATTTATGATAAGAATGGAGATTGCCTGCATAGCAGTCATTGTTTTCATGCAGATTATGTATTTTTCCGCAAAAAGAGAAAAGACGAAGATACATAACATTTTCTCTTTATTGTTAATTATGTCCACAATACATCTGATATTTGATGGTATCACTGTTTATACAGTCAACCATTTGGAAAGTGTGCCATTATTGGTTAATAACATAGTACACAGATTGTTTATTGGAACGATGTCCGGGATTTTTTATCTTGTATATCGATATATTGTATTGTTGGTTGAGGATGAATCAGGAGACTGTTTGCCGTTGTTCAGACTTAGTCCATTGTTACTATTTCTTAATCTGATATGTGTAATTTTATCTCCTCTTTACTATGTAGAAACGGCGAATGGAAATTACTCGTATGGTCCTGCTGTTTATATGTCGTATGTAGCTGTCGCAATATATCTTTTCTTAACAGTTGTAGTTTTGTGGAGGCACTGGAAGCAGATTCACTATAAAAAGAAACTTGCAATCAGTATGGCAATGACGATTGAAATATTATTGGCAACATATCAGGCAATACATCCGACATCATTAATCAGTGGAATGGGTATTATGCTGATTAACCTGTCCTTTTACCTGAATACGGAAAATCCGGATATTGCGTTGGTACAGCAGGTTCAAGAAGAAAAGAAAAGGGCAGATGCTGCAAATGCTGCTAAGTCGACGTTCCTTTCCAATATGTCACATGAAATTCGTACACCAATGAATGCCATTGTTGGAATGACAGAAATCCTGCTTAGAACCGATTTGACAGAGGAACAGAGAGAATATCTGACGAATATTAAAAGCTCAGGAAATGCATTGGTGTTGATTATTAATGATATTTTGGATATTTCCAAAATAGAAGCCGGAAAAATGGAGCTTATAGAGGGTAATTATGAGCCCTATCAGATGCTTAGTGATATTCGTATGATCATTCAAAATCGTATTGGAAGTAAGCCGGTAGAGCTTTTGTTCGAGATAGATGCGCAGTTACCAAACAGGTTGTATGGAGATGGTCTGCGTATCAGACAGGTTATCATTAACCTGATGAATAATGCGGTAAAGTTTACGGATGAAGGATATGTTAAGCTTTCTATCAGAACGGAGGAAAAGTCAGAGGAAGAGCTGTTGCTTCATGTATCTGTCTCTGATACAGGACAGGGAATTAAAGAAGAGGATATGCAACGGTTATTTGAAGCATTTGAGCAGGTAGATATCAAGAAAAATCAGGGCAAGGAAGGAACGGGACTTGGACTTGCCATTTCCAGTCAGCTGATTGGAATGATGGGTGGTAAGCTGGAAGTAAGAAGTGAATATGGCGTGGGAAGTGAGTTCTTCTTTACAATTTCGCAGAAAACGGTATCAGCGGATTTGGATGAGCAGGATGTTGTGCAGGCAGATGATATGAACTTCACAGCTCCGGAGGCAAGAATCCTGATTGTGGATGATAATGAAATGAACCGCAAGGTTGCAGTCGGATTGCTGAAACCATTCCAAATGCAGATTGATGTAGCCGAGAATGGGAAAAAGGCACTTGCTATGCTGGAGGAAAAAAGATATGACCTTATTTTCATGGATCATATGATGCCCATTATGGATGGTATAGAAGCAACGAAACAAATGAGGGAGAAGAAGGAAGAATACTATCAAAAGGTTCCTGTCATTGCGCTGACAGCGAATGCCATGACAGAGGCACAAAAGCTCTTTCAAGAAGCCGGTATGAATGATTTCCTGGCAAAACCAATTGATTTACGGCAGTTTTGTATGATAATCCGGAAATGGCTGCCTGGAGAATTAATAAGAGAGAATGGTTCTGAGACAGAACAGGAAAGTGAGCCTGCAGAAATAGAGAAACTGTCTGAAATGGAAGGAATTGATGTGAAGGAGGGGATTAAGTACTCCGGAAATGCAGAGATGTTTGTCAGTCTTCTCGGGGATTTTTATAAGCTGATTGATACAAAGGCTGCTAAGATAGAAACATGTATAGCGGAGGGGCTGATCAAGGATTATACCATAGAAGTCCATGCGATGAAAAACACATCAAGAATGATAGGCGCCAAGGAGTTATCACAACAATTCTGGCAGTTGGAACAATATGGAAATGCGCAAAATGAAACTGCAATCAGGGAAGAAACACCGAAGGTACTTGAACATTTTCGAAGCTATAAGAAAATTTTAAAACAGTATGGTACTATGCAGGAAACGCAGAAGCGAGAAGTATCCAGGGAAGAAATCAGCATGTACTTAGAGGGAATACAGGAGGCTGTCGAGGGATTTGATTTGGACGCAGCAGATGGAGCGATGGAAAAGCTTGAGGAATGTAAATTACCGGAAAAATGTATTCCTCTACTTGAGAGCCTGCGTGTCTCTATGGCAGATGTAGCAATGGAAGAAATCATAGAAACTACGAAGAAAATGATAGAAATACTGACACAAGAAGAGAAATAGGAATGGAGGAAAAACGATGGCTAATATTTTATTGGTATCAGAAAGCAAAAGCTTTATTATTTCTTCAGTGATAGAACAGCTCGAAGGGCATAGACATAAGTTGCTTCAACCGGGCAATAATCCAAGTGAAATTGGAAAAATCAAGGAAGAACTGAATGGGATTTTGATGATCGTAGATGAAAAATTAATGAAGGAAATGAAATTGCTTGTTTATTTGAAAGATAGAGCAATAGAGGAGGACATTCCTTTTTTCCTTTTGGGAGATTCTGAAAAGCTTGTAGAAACAGAAAATCTTATTCCAAAACAGTTTATTAAAAAACAGTTTGCCCGTCCTATCAATGTGAAGGATGTGGTAAAGGAGATTAATGATTACTTAACACAGGATGCAGGTCATCTTAAGAAGAAAGTGTTAGTTGTAGATGATTCAGGAGCCATGCTTCGAAGTGTAAAGGCATGGCTTGAGGACAAATATCAGGTAATTCTTGCAAATTCAGGGGCTATGGCAATTAAGTATCTTGCGATGAATCATCCGGATTTGATTCTGCTTGACTATGAAATGCCTATCTGTGATGGAAGACAGGTACTTGAAATGATTCGGGCAGAAGCAGAATTCTCCACGGTTCCGGTCATCTTTCTTACGAGCAAGAACGACAAAGAAAGTGTTATGAAGGTTACTGCGTTAAAGCCGGACGGATATTTATTGAAAACAATGGAACCGGCACAGATTGTGCAGGCGATTGATGATTTCTTTGAAAAGAGCAAAGGGAAAAATGTGTAAAACAGAACGAACCATGAAGGAGTAAGCTCCTTCATGGTTCGTTTTAGATGTAGATAATAGTGATTCCGCCAAAGCTGTTTTCACCTTGTATATATAGAGTATGAATGCCATCCGGCTGTCTGCAGCCTCTTTCCTCAACGCCGCCAAAAGCACTTTCAAGATGAGTAACAACGGTCCATTCTCTTGGAACATATAATTCAACACCACCGAAGCAGTTCTCAAGAAAGATTGTTACCTGTGGTTCCTGCATAATTGCATTGGTTAGATAAATCTTCATGGAACCAAAGCTGCATTCGAAATGACCTCCTCTGAAGTTATCAGAATTTACATATTTGATGCTGGAGCCAAAGTGTACTTCCTGTCTTACCTGCTCATTGCAATCGGTATCAACAACTTCATCAAATGCGACACTTCCTGAGCTTTGACAGTGATTATGCCATTCGTCTCTCCATTTGTGTGGGAAAATAATATCACAGCCAATGCTGAGCAAAACTGCAGCTCCAATAATGGTCCAGGACGCAACATCAATTCCCAGTGGGTCATCATAAATAATGATTAAGAATGCAAGTGGGAGAAAGATACCGAAGAATCTTCTTCTTGCAATACTCTTGACCATAATAGCAACGAGCAGAATGGTCAAGAGTATGTTCCAAAGATTAAGTTCCAATCCTTTCATAAAACTTGTTTGGGAAAAGAGTAAAAATATTGCTCCCAAGATAAAAAATACACCCCAGAATATTCTTTCTTTTTTCATCGTCTCATCCTCATTTCTTCTAATTTTTCCTTTAAGGGCTTAAAATAATACCGTGATACATAGACCTGCTTGTGACTCTTTGTGAACTGCACAAGACAGGTAGACAGATTCTTTGTCATGGAATAAATCTTATCGACATTTAAAATTGCCGACTTTGATACTCTCATAAAATAACCGGGTAATCGTTCTTCCAGTTCATATAGTTTGTATTTTGTCTGATAGACGTCATCTGCTGTATGAACATTGATGGTGCCATTTTCTGTTTCGAAAAAGAGTATTTCATCCAATGACATGTAATATTCTGTTTCACCTTTGTAGAAGATAAAACGTTGGTTCCCGGCTGCGATTTCTGAAAGTGCCTGTTGAATCATCTGAACCTCTTTTGTCAGTCCTGCACACCGGATAACAACTTCATTTTCTAAAGTGGTTTCATCAACCTCTATCCTTATCTTCATCCGGTTTCTTGTCTCCTTTGGTTTGTTTTTTGAATGAACTGCGCGCTTGTTTTTGTTATACTAATATGATATGAGATAATTCGCATGCTGTAAACAGCTTCATGGTAAGTGGTTGATTTTTTACGGTAAGTGGTTATTTTTTCTACCTATAGGTGTTTAGGAGCTCTTTTATAAAAAAGAATTGTCAGATAATGAATAGGAATTTCATAGAGTGTGTGGTAAAATGAATAGAGAGGATTTTGAATGTATAACGTGCGGAATGATGATTAGCAATAACGGAAATGAAAGATAAGCAAAGGTAAAGGTGGATGCGTATGAAGAAGTGGAAGGGAAATCTGGCGTTAGTCATTTTATGCATTAGTATTTGTATATGTTCCTGTGGAAAAGCGGATACCATAATTCCTGCACAGGAAGTACCTATGCAGTCTCATGCTGTCATAACATTGGATGAGATTCCTGAATATAGTGGAATTCCTTATGTTGAGATAAATGGAAATATGCCTCTTTTTACAGAGAATGATTATAGTACGGAAGTATTCGAGAGCTACAGTGAGCTTGACAGTCTTGGCAGATGCGGTGTCTGCTTTGCAAACATCGGAATCGAGCTTATGCCAACAGAGGAACGTGGTGAAATCGGACAGATTAAGCCAAGCGGCTGGCAACTGGTAAAATATGATTTTGTAGATGGGAAGTATCTGTATAACAGAAGTCATTTGATCGGATATCAGTTATCGGGTGAGAATGCCAATGAGAAAAACCTGATTACCGGTACGCGGTATATGAATGTACAGGGAATGCTGCCATTTGAAAATATGATTGCGGAATATGTAAAGAATACGGGAAACCATGTACTTTATCGTGTAACGCCTGTATTTGAAGGAAATAATCTTGTCGCAAGCGGTGTACAGATGGAAGCAAAATCGGTTGAGGATGATGGAGCAGGTGTTTGCTTTCATGTTTATGTATACAATTGCCAGCCGGGAGTTACGATTGATTATGCTAATGGTATGAGTGCGCTTGCTGAGAATGAGGCAGATGCAGACATAGAGGATAACGAGGAAACTTCTGCTCTGCAAGGAGAAGGTACGACCTATATTCTGAATACCAATACTCATAAGTTCCATTATCCAAGCTGCTCCAGCGTTGACGATATGAAGGAAAAGAATAAACAGGAATATCAAGGAAATCGTGAGGACATAATCAAACAGGGTTATGATCCATGTAAAAGGTGTAATCCGTAATAAAATGAGAAATATGCAATACTAAATGTATTACAAATTATGCGAATATGTGTATCATATATTAGCATATATATTACATAAAGTGTTACAATATTAAGAATAAAAGAGGTAATACATTACAATGGGAAGAAATAGACCATGAAATAACAATAGGAAAGGCATAAATTAAAAAATGAGATATCAGATAAGACATGCACTGGTGCAGTATGCAGCAGATACGATATTAGACGATGTGAATTTTGAGATTCATGATAAGGAGAAAATAGCAGTCGTTGGTCGAAATGGCTGTGGAAAAACAACTCTTTTGAAGCTGATAGCAGGGGATATTCATATGAATAATCTTGACAGCGATGAAGAATGTGGTATTACCATGGCAGGAAAGCAGCAAATCGGCTTCCTGCGCCAGATTAGCTTTGAAAATGGTGAGACTACGGTAGAAGAAGAGATAAAAAAAGTGTTTGAGCCGGTTTTTGTCTGCGAGAATCGTATGAAAGAAATCGAAGAGCAGCTCCATCAGGGAGAAAATGAGCAGCTTTTGTATGAGTATGACCGTTTGCAGAAACAAATGGAGGCAATGCGAGGGTACACATGGCGAAGGGATATGGAGGTCATGTTCCAGAGCTTTGGATTTCCTTTGGAGGACTTAAAACGCCCGATTGGCAGTTTTTCAGGAGGTCAGCAGACGAAGGTCGCTTTTATCAAGCTGTTATTAAGCAGACCGGATATCATGCTTCTTGATGAGCCGACAAACCATCTTGATTTACCAACGATTGAATGGCTTGAGAATTATCTGAAGGAATACGATAAGGCTGTTGTAATCGTGTCACATGACAGAATGTTTCTTGACAGAGTAATTGATGTGACTTATGAGATTGAATATCACAGAATCAAGCGATATCCGGGGAATTATTCTGCTTTTGTCAAGAGAAAAGAAGAGGACATGATCAAGCAGGAAAAGGATTACGAGGAGCAGCAAAAGGAAATCGAGAGATTGACCACATGGATTGAAAAGTGGAAAAACACACCGACCAAGGTCGCAGCAACACGTTCGAAACGTATGGCAATTGAACATATGGTGAAGATAGAGAAACCAAGGCGCTTTGATACGAAGACATTCCATGCGATGTTCACACCACGAATCGAAAGCTATACAGAGGTATTGACAGCAAAGAACCTGAAAATCGGATATGATGAGGAATTAAGTGAGGTTTCTTTCCAGCTTAGAAAAGGCGAAAGACTTGCTATTCTCGGTGAAAATGGTAAGGGAAAATCTACTTTGTTAAAGACGCTCGTAGGAATCTTACACCCCCTTGGAGGAAGCTTTACGATAGGACAAAACGTGGAATGGGGTTATTTTGACCAGCAAAAAGCAGTCGTGAATGATGCTGATCCTGAGCAGACCGTATTAGACAATTTCTGGGAGGAATATCCGAAGCTGTTACGGGAAGATATCAGGAGCGCGCTCGGAAGCTTTCTCTTTTCCCAGGAAGATGTCCTTAAGAAGATGGGACAGCTTTCAGGCGGGGAAAAGGTTCGCCTTGCTTTGTGTAAGATGTTTCAGACAAAGCCAAATCTCCTGATTCTTGACGAGCCGACCAATCATATGGATATGGTTGGGAAGGAAGCACTGGAAATGATGTTAAAGGACTTTCCGGGAACTGTTTTATTTGTTTCACATGACCGTTATTTTATAAAACAGATTGCAACAGGTATTCTTGAATTTGGCAATAATGACGTTATGCAGTATTCCTGTGGATATGAGGATTACTTAATAGAAAAAGGAAAGCAGGGAAGTGCATCGGGAACTGGTAATAAGATTAGTACAAAGACTGTTTCACAAAAGGAGCCGACCCTGGAGGATGTATTTGATAAGAAAACCTACTACAATCCGGGTAAAATCAAGTCCCGACTATTGAAGCAGCTGGAGAAATATGAGAAAATGTTAGAGGAAAGTGAAGCAAAGGCTGCAGAGCTTCAAATGAGGCTTCTGGATCCGGCTCTTTCAAGCGATTATGAGAAGCTGATGGAATTGCAGAACCAGCTTGATGCTGAGGAACATCAGCAGGAAACCTTGCTTGAGCGAATGATGGAATCAGAAACAGAGTTGGAAGAGCTTGAACAGGCTTAATGTTTGTGACTTTATGGAAAGGAAAGGATAGTAGAATGGTAAAGCATGTAATTTTATGGCAGTTGAAGGATGAATTATCTGCAGAAGAAAAGGCAAATGTAAAAAACGGCATCAAAGAGGGATTGGAAGGACTGCAGGGTAAGATTCCGGGATTGGTAGAAATTAAGGTAAATATTAATGGACTTGCAAGCTCAAATGCAGATTTGATGCTGGATTCCTTATTTGAGGATGAAGCAGCCTTAAAGGGTTATGCTGTTCATCCGGAACATGTTGCGGTAGCTGATGGAAAGGTAAGACCGTATACAAAGAACAGAGTTTGTCTGGATTATGAGGTGTAAAGTTCATTTCAACTGGAATGTAAAGGGATCGTGGGGAAGATGGATTGGGTTATTGAATATGATATAGCGGCATTTATTATTATAGCAATTATTTTAGGACTTTTCTTAGTAAAGAAAAATTATCCTTCAAAAGCGAATAGGATGTATTTGAATTTAATGATTGCAGGTCTTGCAGCATCATTTCTTGATGTTGTGAGTGTTTATGCGATTATTTATGCTGAACAGATTCCGGTCTGGGTAAATCTGATCATAAATACTTTATTTTTATTAAGCGTGAATGTAATTCCTTTTCTTTATTATTTTTATGTTGGAGCTATTATTAATGAATTTGAAGAACTTGACAACTGGCACGAATGGCCGGTTGGAGCAATTACTGTATTTGATTGGGTACTGATTGCAACATCCCCGTTTACCGGATGGGTATTCTATTTCAATGACAAAAGAGAATATTGTAGTGGACCGCTAAAATTCGTAGTTTATGGTATTGCCATGTGTATGCTTGTTGCCTGTCTTTCTAAGACAGTAAGAAACAGGGAACTTCTTAGCACAACACAGAAAAACTGTGTATATGTATATACATTGTCAAATCTTATTGTGGTAATTATACAATACTTTTTCCCAAAGCTGTTAATCACGAATTTTGCACTGTCTCTTGCTTTCATGATTATTTTCATTACGCTGCAACGACCGGAAAATAAGATAGATTCTCTGACGATGCTTGAAAACAGAGTATCTTTTTTAGAGGATTTAAAACGGGAAGTGCATATGAAAAAGCCATTTTTCCTGTTGGCAATAAAGGTTGATAATCTGAATAATATTAATGAAAGAATCGGGATAACCTTGAGTAATTCCGCTCTGCGACAATTCGCACATACTCTTACAGAGGCATCTGAGGGAGCTAATATGTATCGAATCAGCGGGGCTAAATTTATTTGTTTTGGTTTTTCTAAAGAGGATATGGAGTTCGTTGTACAAAAGATCGAGGATAGGGTGAAGAAGGGATATGAGCTGCATGACATGATTGTGCAGCTGAATATAAAATATTATCTTTTTCAGTATCCCAAGCATGGAAAAACGGCAAAAGAATTGGAAAAATCTATTCAGTATTGCATGGAGGAAAAAAATCAGAAGAACGATGCCGGGATAATATATGCAGATGAAAAGATGCTTGAGAAGCTTAACAGGAGAGATGAAATTTGTGATATCATTAGTCGCGCCTTGAAGAATCGAACCTTTGAAGTATATTATCAACCAATTTATAATTGGAAGCAGAAGACCTTTGATTCAGCTGAGGCATTAATACGATTAAGAGATGAAAAGTATGGTTTTATCAGCCCGGATGAATTTATACCAATGGCTGAGAAAAGTGGACAGATTGTTGGGATAGGAGAATATGTGCTGGATGAGGTCTGCAGGATGCTTTCAGAAACAGACATATTGAAATTCGGAATCAAATATATCCATATTAATCTATCTGCTGTGCAATGTATGCAGAAGGACTTGAATGAGAAAATACAGAATACGGTACATAAGTATGGAATAGATGCCAATATACTTTGCTTTGAAATTACGGAAACAGCAGCACTTCATTCGGATTCCTATCTGACAGAGAAGCTAAAAGGCATTACAGACGCAGGATTTAAGCTTGCCTTGGATGATTATGGAAGTGGCTTTGCAACATTTGGGTATCTTCTTCAATATCCTTTTTCTATCGTAAAATTTGACAAGGAAATGGTCTGGCAGGCAACTAAGGAAGAAAAGGCAACAGTTGCACTAAACTATGTAATAAAGATGATGAAAGAACTTGGACTTGAAATAGTGGCAGAGGGTGTTGAAACGGAAGAACAGGCAGAACAGTTGAAGAAAGCAGGCTGTGACTTTTTCCAGGGATATCTTTATGCAAGGCCAATGCCGCAGGAACAATTTGTTACATTTTGTAACTCTTACGAAATGAGATAAACGATAGAAAGGACACAGAAAATGGTATTACTTGTTGTCGATACACAAAAATTAATTACAAATGAGAGACTCTATCAGTTTGAAACTTTTGTTGCACATGAGAAAGAGCTGATTAAAAAGGCTCGTGAAAAAGGAATTGAAGTAATCTATATTCGTCATGATGACGGTCCTGATGAGGAGTTAACAAAAGGAGCAGAGGGATTTGAAATCTATGATGAGTTCCAGCCTATGGAGAATGAGAGGATATTTGATAAGAATGTAAATAGCGCCTTTCGTGGAACCGGATTATTAGAATATCTGAAGGAAAAGGATGAACAGGAAATCATTATAACCGGGCTACAAACGGAGTATTGTATTGATGCTACTGTGAAATGTGGTTTTGAGCATGGATTTCATGTGATTGTTCCTGCGACTGCTAATACAACAGTTGATAATATATTTATGACGGCAGAGCAAAGCTACCGATATTATAATGAGTTTATATGGAAACGACGATATGCAGAATGTATTCCTTACGAAGATATGCTTCAAAGAATGGATGAATATGTGAAATAATAATATCATAGAGACATACAAAAGATATAATGGGGGGATAAGTATGTGGTTTGTGTTTGCTCTTTTATCAGCAGTATTCGCTGCATTAACCTCAATACTTGCAAAGGTAGGAATTGAGGGTGTCAATTCTAATCTGGCAACAGCGCTTCGTACTATTGTGGTACTGGCTATGGCTTGGGGAATGGTTTTCTTTACGAATGCACAGGGTGGAATTTCTGCTATTTCTAAGAAAAGCTGGCTCTTTTTAGTTCTGTCAGGGCTGGCAACAGGAGCTTCATGGCTTTGCTACTATAAAGCCCTGCAAATGGGAGAAGCCTCTAAGGTCGTGCCGATTGATAAACTAAGCGTTGTTATTACATTAATATTGGCATTTGTATTTCTGCATGAGAGCTTTACTTCAAAGTCTGTGATAGGAGCAGTACTGATTACTGCAGGAACACTGATTATGGTACTATAAAATAAAGAAAATCTATAAAATGTCCTTCACCTTGATAATAGGTGAGGGCATTTTTAACATTACAATTCATGAAGAATATAATATAAGTAAAAATATATAAGGATAATTTATGGATAATATTTTACCAGGTAATACAATGCTGCATTTTTCAAGAGGAATCATTGAAGAGATTTCTTCAGACCGGAACAATTTGCTTGTAACGGTTTCTTACTCACAATGTGCAAACTGTAATCGGAGAGACCAGAGGATAAGGCTTGTCGTAGGAAATAATACAGCCATTTTCGATGAATCAGGAAGAAGAATCCCGGCGAGAGACTTACGAACAGGTATGGTAATCAACGCTACTTTTTCAGCCGCCATGACGAGAAGTATCCCTCCACAGGCAACAGCCTATATGATACGGATAGTAAGCAGACCGGAATCTGAAAATGTAACGACCGGAAGAATTGTGAGCGTGGATAGACAAAACAGGAGTTTTACAACGATAAGTGATGGAGACTTATCAACTGTGATTCGATTCCATGTGCCGGAGGATGCTGTGATACGGAATATTCTGGGAAGACCGATGGATTTCTCCAATCTTGTTCCGGGACTTCGGGTAAGAGTACGACATGCAGCATTTATGACAGCGAGCATACCGCCACAGACAACAGCTTTTGAGATACAGGTTATCAGATAAGATTTAAGAATTTATTTTTCATCGGAAATAGCCCGTATTCATTATTTCGATGCTCAAATAAGCATGAAAATAACCGTTCTACATCGAAAATAGCCTACAGTAATATTTTCGTTGCTCAAAAAGCCTATTTTTTCAATTATTGACATCGAGAAAATATAAATGGGATTATTTTGTTGCTGATTTTTTCGAAAAATGAAGAAAATGACATCGATATGAACATATGATAAGGTTTCCGATGTAACTTAAACATAAAAAATGAAGAAAAAGGCATCGATATAGACATATGATGAACTTTTCGATGCTACCCGTTGTTAAAAGAAATAATAAAGCATCGACACAGACATTTACAAGGTATTTCGATGCTACCGATTTTTCTGCAAGAAATAGATAGTTTAAGTTGAATTCTTAAGACTCATAGCCACCTATTCAAGTGCGAAGCTTGAGGAAAATAATATTTGACAAACAAACAAAAAGGTAATATATTACTTAATAAAGGTAATGTATTACCTTTTTGCATGCAAAGATATATGGAACGGAGTGATAGCATGAGAAATTTGAATGAAATTGTCAATACAGGAGTGATGAACTTCGAAGGTATTGACGCGTCTCTCTTTCTGCTGGGTCTGCTCAGTGCATTCGATAACCGTTATCAGGCGAAAGCAGACAACTTTTTTGAGGAAATCAGTTGGAAACAGTTTTTTGCGATTATATGTATTAATCTCTGTAAAGAGAGTCCTACGATTAAGGAATTAGCAGAGATTATGGGAAGTTCACACCAGAATGTAAAGCAGATATTGAATAAGCTGGAGGATAAAGGATTTGTCAGGACAATTTCAGATGAAAAAGATAAGAGGAAGCAAAGAATCATGATAACTGAGAAAACAAGAGCCTTTTGTGAAGAGCATGAAGAAGGAAGTCAGAGGATTGTGAAAAAGATTTTTGAAGGCATTGACACCAACGACATTGGAATTGCCATAAGGACAATTATGCAGATGGAGAGAAATTTGGAAGAAGTTTAAGGAAAGAGAAAGGAATCATAATATGAAAAAAGTAGTAGTTTATCAGAGTGGAACAGGTTTTACAGCAAAATATGCAGGTTGGATTGCAGAAAGACTAGGTTGCGAAGCAAAGGAATATAAGAGCGTGAATGCAAATGAGCTGACAGGTTTTGACATGGTTATCTATGGAGGCTGGATTATGGGAGGCATGGTAGCCGGATATGACAAGATTAAGGCACTGAATCTTAAAAATGTTGTTGTGTTTGGTGTTGGAATGACAGTTCCCAGTGATGAGGTGGCAGAGAAAATTGCAGAACAAAATCAGATTCCAAGAGACCGCTTCTTTTATTATGAGGGTGGTTATGCTCCACAAAAGTTAGGTTTTATGAAGAAGATGATGGTGAATATGATTATGAAATCCCTTGAAAAGAAAGAAAATAAGACAGCAGATGAATTGCATACGTTGGAGACATTTAAGGGTGCAGATAACACAAGCAAAGAGGCTATCGAAGAATTGGTTGCGTTTTGTATGTAAGGGTATGAGACGATGAACAAAGGATGTAAAATTTTTACACTAGTAATAGGTATATTATTTACAGCATTGGTAGTAGTAAGTTATCTGATTTGTGAGAATACATTTCCGGCGTGGATTGTATTGCTGGTTTCCATAGTAGTATTCATTTTACTATTTAGGAGAAAAGGAAGAAGGATAATTGTTATTGGAATCGTGATACTGCTTGTGATAGCAAATGTTGGAACTTTTCATCTGACTAATAAAATTAGTTTTTTGGGTGGAGTTATTTCTAAAGTTGCGGCTCCCATCATGGCTAAGGAGATTGGTAAGGCATTTACCATGGGCAGGGAAGAAACAGCGCAGAGCAACGCAGTAAATGCCGGCGCACCTTGGGAAACTCCCAATGGGTATGAATATGAAAAAATCACCAGAGATGGATACATAATAGAAACATTGACACCCATGGGAAGAAATACGGAGAATGTTATTTTTCAGATTCACGGAGGAGCATTTTGCGTGGGAATCACAAATTCTTATCGAAATCTTGCTGTTACATTTGCACAAATCGGAGATGGGGCAATGGTGGTAACTCTGGATTATACGACTTCTGAAAAAGCACCATATCCGGCTGCATTGACTGACTGCATTGACACATATCAGTGGATTCTGGAACAAGGGTATCAGCCCGAACATATTATCTTGTCAGGTGATTCTGCTGGCGGAAATCTGGTGTTGGCCATGACTTTATATTTGAAAGATCATGGAGTTGTGTTGCCAGGCGGCATTATTACAATGTCACCTGTCACAGATATGCATTTTAATAGTGAGAGTTGTTATGAAAAAGCAGAAGAATGTGTTCTTGGCTCTTTTTGGGGAAATGGAAAATTCGATCCGAATGCTTTTTTCTATACAGATAAAGATGAAATTGACCTGAATGATCCGTATTTGTCACCGGTTTTCGGTGATTATACCGATTTTCCTCCTATGCTTATGCAGGTAGGTACTCGTGAGATATTGTTGGATGATACCAGAATTGTAGCTCAAAAAGCGAAAGATGCAGGTGTAGATGTCACAGAAACAGAATATTATCAGATGTTTCATGTATTTCAGATGATGGGTGACGGTATTTACAAGGAAGCAAATGATGCATGGGAAGAAATCCGGCAGTTTGTTGAAAAGATTCGTAAGGAAAGTGAGAAGATTAAATGAAAAAGAAGATAAGAGTATTACTGATTGTGGCTGCATCAGTAGTAATATTATTTGTTGTGCTTATTGCAGTTATGTTTGGAGTTATGAATAAAATGAACAAAGAGGTGTTGGACAAACAGGTAAATACCGAAATAGATATGGAACAGGTTGCTGATGGTACTTACACAGGAAGTAGCGATGGTGGTCTTGTAAAGGTAGAAGTTGAGGTAGAAGTGAAAGACCATAAAATTGTCAATATCAATCTGTTAAAGCATGAGTGTGGAACAGGTAAACCTGCAGAAAGCATGCTGGAAGAAATGGTAAAAAAGAATACAGATGATGTGGACTATGTAAGCGGTGCAACTGCTTCCAGCAGAACGATTCGTAATGCGGTGAATCAGGCTCTGCAAAGTGGCGTGGAAGGATTTTAAGCATGAATAAGAAAAAAGACTTTTTGTCAATCAATATGGACATACGGTAAAGATATTTGGATATGGAATCTATGCAAATGACAGTTATTTTTAGGCGCCGATTTCCATTGGTACTGACTTTTGTATCCTTTTTGTGTTGGTTCCTATGTTTTTATAT
Source organism: Lachnospiraceae bacterium (assembly GCA_022788085.1). Lineage (GTDB taxonomy): Bacteria > Bacillota > Clostridia > Lachnospirales > Lachnospiraceae > COE1. Next base: position 11,394 of record JALEWA010000065.1, on the reverse strand, counting down.
ACATATATGCAATATCAGAAAAAGGCAGATATGATTTCCGAAATAAAGTTGATTTCTGTGTATGCGGTTGCATTTTACTATGCAGCAAGTATTGCTTTCGGTGTTACCTATAACCAGATTTTTCTTATATATGTACTTTTGTTTACCTGTTCTTTGTTTGGCATGTTTTCACATATAAGAAGTGTGAATGTTGGACAGAAGATAACAGCAACAAAGGGATTACAAGCATTTCTGATTATATCCGGGATTGCATTGATTGTAGCATGGCTGCCGGACATTATTTCTGCAATGCTGAAAGGAGGGACACTTCCTTTGATTGGGGTATATACAACAGAAATTACATATGTACTTGATATGGGTGTTATCAGTCCTATGTGCTTTGTGTGTCTGTATCTGATGAAAAAGAATGATAGTTTGGGAGTGGTACTTTTGGCTGTGTTACTAAAGGCATGTATTATTGTAGGTATCATGGTAGTTCCACAAACGATATGTCAGATGCTTTCCGGTGTGGAACTTCCGCTTCCGGCACTTCTTACAAAGGTACTTTCCTTTGTTGCTTTAGGGGGATTTGCTTTGTATTTTAATCATAGGATGTATCAGGAATTAGAAAGATAAAGGAGCAATGTTATATGAAAATAGTAAAAGTCATATTGCTTATTTTGATTATGCTGGTAATCTGTATCGCTGTTTACTGGAAGCTTCCAGGCTCACCGGAAAAGACAAAGTTCCAAAAAGCAATGCAGAAAAAAGCAGATGAAACAGAGAAAAATGGTGAGGTGTGCAGCCGGCAGGTAGAGGAAATAGACGGTGTAAAGATGGAACTTGGCTGGAAATGTTACTGTGATGGATATGTGGAAAAAAATGGAATCAAAACAGCTACAAGTGTAAAAAGTACAAAGATATTTCCGGACGGGAGAGAATTGGTGTACTTTGATGCAAAAGATTTTACAGTGCAGTATATAAAGTAAAGGGAAGCGTAAACACAAGGATGAGAATACAATTTAGTGATTGATAAATCATGAAAATTACGATACCATTATTATATGAGGGAAGGCTAAAAACAAAAAAACAGGAGGGTATCGTATGAAGTTAGAATTTGATAAGAGTCTGGTAACAGGAAATGATATGATTGATGCTCAGCACAAGGAGCTGATTGGGAAAATCGATCGTCTTTTAACCTACTGTGAGAATGGTGAAGAGAAGGTTAAGGCAATTAAGATGTTGGATTATCTGGCTGAGTATACAGATTTTCATTTTGGAGAAGAGGAAAAGCTTCAGGAAGAGGTTTCCTTTCCGGGTATGGAAGAACATAAGAAAAAACATGCCGAGTTCAAAAAGGCAGTTGAAGAGCTTCATGATATGCTGGAAGAGGAAGAGGGACCTACTGATGCGTTTGTGGATGCAGTGAAGAAAAATGTTGTTGACTGGCTGTTTGACCATATTAAGCAGATGGATCAGGCACTGGCAGCATTTGTTCAGAAGGAATCAGGTAAATAAAGAAAGCTTTGTACAGAGCCAACAAGCTGTGAAAAAATCACGGTTTGTTGGCTCTCAATTATTCGGTTAATATGGAAAACTATGACTTGCAGTAAAGAGGAGATAAATAGTATGAAAGAATTTCAATTAAGTGCAGGTATGATGATTAGACTTGCAACAATGGATGATTTGGAACAAATTGCACACATGGAAGAAATTTGTTTTCCAAAAGCGGAGGCTGCAACACGGGAATCTTTTCAGAAACGCCTTGCTGTCTTTCCTAATCATTTCTGGTTATTGGAAAAGGACGGGGAAATTGTATGCGGAATTAATGGAATGACAACCAATGAAATGACATTAACGGATGAAATGTATGATAATCCTAACATGCATGATGAGAATGGTGCATGGCAGATGATCTTTGGAGTAACAACATTGCCGGAGCATCAAGGCAAAGGATATGCAGCGATGTTAATGAAAAAGGTAATTGATGATTGCAAAACGCAGGGAAGAAAGGGAATTGTGCTTACCTGCAAGGACAGATTGATTAAGTTCTACGAACAGTTTGGATTTGCAAACCAAGGAGAATCCAAGTCAGAACATGGAGGAGCGACATGGTATGAAATGAAGCTGCTCTTTGATAATCTGTAGCCAAAGTAATGACTTCAGGAAATAGCATTTTTATCTACTTTAGACGATGAAAATGCTATTTTTTGATTCAAACAAAGCAATTAATAATTATTAATATTTTTCCTATTTTTATTTAAGATATCTTTTCTACAATAAAGAATGTAGAGGAGATAAAGAAAGGAAAAAGAAAAGAAATGTGGTTGAAGAATTTTAGAAACAGAAAGCTTCAGACGCTCTTAATAGGAATTATTGTACTATTATGTGCATTACTGCTAAGTACATCAATGAGTATCCTGTTATCCTTAAAGGAGCCAATGGAACAACTGGTAGAGGAATGCCAGTCAGCGGATGCGGTGATATATCCTAATGAAAAGAATGACCCGGAGAAGGTCAAAGCAGTTGCAAAGCGATTGGAAGCATTGGATGAGGTAAACAAGGCGATATGCCTGAGTGTGCATTATGTATCGGAAAAAATGACAAGTAAGGATCAGGAAATCACGACCTTTACCAATCTGACAAAGTATGATGCTGAAGTATTTGGAAAAATTCGCTGTGTGGAAGGAAATGCGGAGGATTTCCAAAATCTGCAGGAGGGCGAATGTATCATCCCGGCGTGTATCAGTGTAGATAATAACATCATGTTAGGAGATACGATTACCTTACATTTATCGGAAGAAGAAATTACTTATACAGTTAAGGGCATTTATGCAGATATTTATGCAACTTCTAATGCTTTTGATAACTACATCCTTGTAAAAGAACTTCCCGGGCAACTTTCCGAACAGATGATGATGCGCATCTATACAGTACAAGGTGCCACGGAGGAACAAGTTTTAGACAGTTATGAGGAAACTTATGGTATTGCATTAGAAGGACAGATGAATACGAAGAAAAATGCTCTTGAGAGCTCCTTGCTGGCAGTGCAGATTTTGGGTGGCATTTTATTAGCGATTGGAGTAATCATGCTATTTACATGCTGTTTAATCATCAACTTTGTGCTTCGAAGTATTATGGCATCTGATGCAAAGACGATTGCGATTTATAAAACGATAGGATATGACAATCGCACAATCCGGAATCTCTATGGCAAGTTTTATATTGTTCTTACAAGCGTGGGCGTTTGGATGGGTGTAGGAAGTTCTGTTTTGGTAGCAAATCAAATACTGAATGAGTTGTTTGCCAATATTGGTATGCAGGCAAATGTTAAGGCAGGAAAAACCGGATTATTCATTTATGTTTTAATCTTGTCTTTGGTACTGGCTACAGTATATCTGGTAACCGGACACATGAAAAATATGAAGCCGGTTCATGCACTGGGAGGATTGAGTCCGACAAATACAACGAAGAATCAGCATTTTACAGGGAATTATCGGTTTGCATTTTCACCCATGGGAATTGCCTGTCGAATGGTCATGAGAGATAAGAAGGGTGCAATCGGCATACTGTTTGTGGCAATTGTTTCGGTCATCGGAATTAACTTTGGTCTGGTTTCTTTAGACGTGGCACTAAACATGAAAGAGAACAATGATTACTGGCTTGGTGTTGATAAAAGCGACATTATGATACAGATGTCTTCCGGTGCAACAACAGAAGAAATAGAAGAAAAACTGGATAAAGATGCGAATGTCTTAAAAGCAGTGCCATGTCGTCTTAGTGGTGTCCTGATTGTAGAAAGAGAGAAAAATCGTAAGGATGCTGTTGTCTATCCTTTTGTATATGAAGATTATGATGAAGTGGATATGCCTATTGTAGAAGGGCGTAATCCTCAAAATGGAGAGGAGATTGCACTTGCCGGTAAAATTGCAGAAACCATTCACAAAGAAGTAGGAGATTATATCACGCTGAATTTCGGTCAATTTACGAAGAGTTTTCTGATTACCGGATTATTTCAAACCTATTACAATATGGGAGAATCCTGCAGGTTAACGACAGAGGCGTTCGATGGGGTACCTTTTTCTTATGATACGGTTTCTGTATATTTGGCAGACAATCAGGATATTTCGGGTGAAGTGAAGAGAATTGAGAAGCTGATTGGTGGAAGTGGAAATGTGATTCCAAGGACAGAACAGTTTGCATCGATTATGGAAATGATTTCCCAGCCACAGGAGAGTGCCATTCCTGCAGTAATCTTTATGGTGGTCTTAATAGGAAGCATCAATATTTTCTGCATCATTATGCTGAAAAATCAAAAAGAAGTAAAAGTGAACAGTATCTATAAATGTCTGGGATATACATCAGGACACATAATGGCAGCAAATGTCTGCTATGTCAGCCTGTTAGCAGTAGTCAGCATTCTGACAGCAGTCCCGATTCTGCTTTACCTTTATCCTATGATTATGAAACTGACATTGGGAACGATGTTTGGCTTGTTGGAATACCGAGTGAATTATAATATGGTGCATATTATATTGGGAAATATGGCAGTATTTTGTCTGTTTATGCTTAGTACGTTTCTTTCTTCAGGAGGAATACGTAAGATACATGTGAGAGATTTGGTTATGGAATAGTAGGGAGAAAATGACAATGGAAAATAGAAACAGTATCATCCGTACAGAGGTTTTATGCAAGAGCTTTCTGGTTGACGGAGAAGTGAATAATATTATTAAAAATTTGGATTTGGATATCTATGAAGGCGATTTTACGGTAATTATGGGAAGTTCTGGATCAGGAAAGTCAACTCTGCTTTATTCCTTAAGTGGCATGGATCAGGTTACAACAGGAAAAGTAATCCTGGATGGTGAAGACATTACTAAGATGAGTGAGAGGAAAATGGCAGGATTCCGTAAAGAAAAGATAGGGTTCGTTTTTCAGGGTATTAATCTGATTCCCAATCTGAATGTCTATGAGAATGTTTTAAGCCCGACTTACAAAACGAAGCGGAATAAAAAGGAAATCGATGGTGAAATTGATGACATGCTTACAAGATTTGACATGGCAGATCATAAGAAAAAATTCCCAACACAGCTTTCAGGCGGACAAAGGCAGAGAGTTGCGATTTGCAGGGCTTTGATTAACCATCCAAAGATTTTGTTTGCAGATGAGCCTACGGGAGCCTTAAATTCTTCACAGGGAAAGCATGTGCTTGATGTGTTTTCCAAGATTCATCAGGACGGGCAGTCAGTAGTCATGGTAACGCATGATTTAAAGGCAGCATGCAGAGGAAACCGTATCCTGTTCTTACGTGATGGAAGGATTGATGGGGAACTGAATCTTGGTATGTACCATAAAGAAGAGGAAAAGGACAGAGAGGAGCAACTATACCATTTCTTACAGGAAAGAAACTGGTAAATGCAACTTTTTTATGCATATATTCTATGTTATGATGTAGGAAGAAAGTGTATTGTATCCGTACAAGGAAAAGAGGTTTCGTATGCCGCAAAAGATATTAATCATCGAAGATGAAAAAGAACTGGCAGATATTCTGGGAGAGTATCTGAAGGTGGAGGGTTTTGAAGTAAAGATTTGTAATGATGGAAAGGCTGGTCTTGATTATTTCAGGGCAGAGCAGGCAAGTCTTGTACTGCTGGATATTATGCTTCCTGTCATGGATGGTATCGCGGTCTGCAGGGAAATCCGTAACGAATCGGATGTGCCTGTCATCATGGTTTCCGCCAAGAGCGGGGAGATGGATAAGGTTGTATCGCTTGGTATCGGAGCAGACGATTATGTGACAAAGCCCTTTAGTCCACTTGAACTGGTTGCCAGAGTAAAGGCACAGCTTCGAAGATACGAAGGAAATAACGGAAAACAAAAAGAAACCCCTGGAGAGCGAATTCGTCTTGGTGTTCTTACCCTGTGTCCCGGAAGCTATGAAGCATATATAGAGGATCAGTCGTTGAATCTGACCACAAAGGAGTTTGAAATTCTTTTGCTGTTTGCAAAAGCGCCGGGACAGGTATTTTCCAAATCCCAGATTTATGAACAGGTCTGGGGATATGATGGAATCTGTGATGATAATAGCGTTACAGTCTATATTAACCGTATACGTGAGAAATTGAAAAAACAGGGTTGCGCCTATATAAAAACAGTGTGGGGTGCCGGCTATAAATTATCGACAGAAGCGTAGAAATGGGGATTGTAATGGAAAAAAGACAAAAGAAAATCAGAAAGGGTAATCAGATAATGACTGTTCTGGCGACAGTCATTATTTTGCTGTCTGCAGGTATCAGTGTGGTTCGTTATGGAAAAATAGATATCCGTGAGTATGAGAATCAGGTTCGTATACTGACGTCAGAACATCATGTGCAGGTTGAACAGGGTATATATGAACCATGGGAATATCCATATCTTGTCTGCGATTTGGCAGGAGTTGTACTTTATGCCGATGAAGCCTTTCAGAAACAGGAAGGTGACAGGGTAAATGTGCAGGAAACGCTTGGAATGGACGAGAGCTTTGGGAAAAGTAATCAGGGAATGATAAAAAAGAGCTTTGTGTTGGAACAAGACGATAAGGTCAATGGTTTTGTGGTCTATCTGATTCCGGAGGATGCATTGACTGGTTCAGACTATGACAGGAAGCTGTTATGGTGTATTATGCCTGCAGGTGTTGGCGTTATTGTGAGCGTTCTTCTTTTATCGGGAAGGCTGCTTTTTTGCAATAGTCGTGTCCTTGGACCGATTGGTGAGATTTCTGCTTCTGCCAAGCAGATTATACGAGGCAATTATGAATATGAATTCCGAAGGATTTTTAACAATAAGGTCAATGCGGATGAGGTAGGAGAGCTGACGTATTCTTTTGAACTCATGCGTGATGAACTAAAGGCAAAGCAAATCAGGGAGGAAGAATTGAAGAAAGCCCAACAGGAGATGATTTCCTGCATTTCTCACGATCTAAAAACACCGATTTCTACCATAAAAGCATATGCAGAAGGAATGCGTGACGGTATTGCAAGGGATGAAGAGACAAGAGTATCCTACATACGGATTATCATAGAAAAGACAAACTTACTGATTGCCATGATTGAAGATTTGCTCCGTATTTCCAATGCACAGCTAAACCGGTTGGAGATATGCCCCAAAGAGGTCTATTTTGTATCCTTTTTCGAAAAAGCAATGAAGGAAATAGAAGGATATGTAAGACAGCAGGAGATGGATTTTTCCTTTTCGATAGAGCTGGAAGAACGGTTGGTTTATATGGATGAAAGAAGAATCCTGGAGGTGCTGTACAATCTGGTAGAAAACAGCATCAAATACCGTAGGGAGAATGGAAAGATTGAGATGATTGCAAGCCGCCAGGGAGATGACGTGCTGATTCGTGTTCTGGATAACGGGATAGGAATCAGTAATGATGACATTCCATACGTATTTGATAAGTTTTATCGTGCTGAGAAATCGCGATCTTTAAGCATTCCCGGAAGTGGCCTAGGACTGTCAATCTGTAAATATATCGTAGAAAAGCATGGGGGAACCATATATTGCAAGAGCCGAAAGGAAAAAGGCTGTGAGATTGGGTTTACTTTGAGGTTGGAATAGTATAGAAACACTCTAAAGGTCAATATCTATTAGACTTTTAGGGTGTTTTTTGCTAAATGCAGAATGCGGAAAGATATCAATAAACGTTTGATAATATTCCGAATAAGAGTTATAATATTCGGAAAGAATGATGTTATATAAATGATTGGAGATGAATGCGGATGAAAACCTGCAAGGAAATAGCTGAAATGTGGAATGTAACGGAACGTACGGTAACAGCTTTCTGTAAATCAGGTAAAATATCTGGTGCAATAAAGATTGGGAAAAGCTGGCAGATTCCTGATGATGCAGAAAAGCCTGCTGATGGTCGAATTTCATCTGGAAAATATATTAAGAGTACTAAAGAGAGAAAGCCTCTTCCTATTGGAATTTCCGATTATGTGCGTGCACAGTCTGAATATTATTATGTTGATAAGACGTTGTTAATTAAGGAATTCTTAAATCAGAAGCCTTTAGTATCCTTATTTACCAGACCGAGACGATTTGGAAAAACTTTGAACATGGAAATGCTCAGAGTCTTCTTTGAAATATCAGAAGAGGATACTAGTAAGTATTTCAAGGATAAGGCTATCTGGAGGTGTGGTGAAGAGTATAGGTCGCATCAGGGAAAGTATCCGGTTATTTTCTTAACCTTTAAGGATGTAAAGTTTGATTCATGGGAAGCAACAATAGATAAGATTCGCAGTCTTCTGCAGACAGAATTTGGAAGACATCAGGAATTGCTTGGTAGTGAAAGAATTGCAACGTTTGAAAAAGAATATTTTATAAAAATTATCGAGGGAAGTGCTACCGAGGTAGATTTGACATCTGCTTTGGAAAATTTATCAAGGATGCTTGCAGAACATTATGGAACGGCACCTGTCATTATTATTGATGAGTATGATACACCAATTCAGGAAGGGTATGCGAAAGATTTTTATGATGAAATCATAGGATTTATGCGCATCTTTTTCTCAGGAGCTTTTAAGGATAACAGGAATCTTTCTTATGGATTTCTGACCGGTATTTTGAGAATTGCTCAGGAAAGTATTTTCAGTGGTCTTAATAATCTGACTGTAAACTCTGTGATGGATGAAGAATATGATAGTTTTTTTGGATTTACCTATTCAGAAGTACATGAAATGATGAAATACTATGATGTTTCGGATAAAGAAGCAGAATTGAAAGATTGGTATGATGGATATCGCTTTGGTAATGAAGAAATCTATAATCCATGGTCAGTAATCAATTACATATCAAAAGGATGTATTCCTAAGGCTTATTGGGTAAACACCGGAAAGAATGAAGTCCTTGAGCATGTTCTTAAGGTGGCTACAGATGATATTACTGAAAGGCTCTATGCACTTTTGCAAGGAGAGAGAGTCATTGCAAGAATCGATCAGAATGTAGTATACAGATCTCTTTCGGAGGATCCTGCAAATATATATAGTCTGTTATTGGTGGCAGGATATTTGAAGACACCGAAGAAGGAGTTGCAGGAAGACGGAGCATATTTGTGTGAGGTATCTATTCCAAACCGGGAAATTGCTGCGGTTTATAAAGGAGAGATTTTGTCGCATTTGATGCAGATTGGTGCGATTACGAGAACAACAGCTAATAAGATTGCAGAGAGTCTCTATGCAAATGATCTAAAGAAGTTGCAGAGGGCTATCACAGAATATATGGATAAATCCATTAGTTATTATGATTCTGGAGCAGAAGGGTTTTATCATGGACTTGTTCTTGGTTTGGTTGCTTTGATGGATAATCAGTACAAGATTAGGTCTAATAGAGAATCAGGAGATGGAAGATATGATATTTGCTTGATTCCGAGAGATAATAGGTATCCGGGTATTATCATGGAGCTAAAATCTGAAACAGGATTAAGCGATGAAGCATTAGAAAGTCTGTCTGTGGAAGCATTGGAGCAAATCCATGACAAGCGGTATGATTTGGAAATGCGTAACGATGGAATCAAAAATATTCTAAAATTGGGAATTTCTTTTTCTGGTAAAAAGGTAATAATTAATCACGCATTATCAATGAAAAAGGAATAAAAGAAAGATAAATCACAAATAAACAATCTATAGACAGAATAAATAACGTAATATATAATATAGGCAGTTTATATATTCAAAACGATAGAATCTGTAACTGACGAGGAGGGTACCATATGCAAATGAAGAGGTTTCAGAAAACATTAGCAGGACTATTCCTAAGTACTTCACTTATATTTACCAGCGTAGCGATACAACCACTGGAGGTCCGGGCTTCGGATATTGAAGGTTATCTGGTTCAGGCGGATCAGTATCTGGCAGTAGATGATCCTGTCAGCGCGATGAAAGTGCTTGTGGACGCAATCAATGTGTGTGGGAAGGATGCCAGATTAGTTGCAAAGGCCGATGATATTCGTTCCCATACGTTTGTCACCAGTCGGAAAGTGTTAATACAGAATGGAGCGTTGGGAACGAATCCTATTTCGTCCGAAATGGTGCTCATAAGTGAAACACGCGGTCATTTTGATGTAAACGGAGCATGGACATCATCAACACTGGGCGTAAATAATATCACCACACCGCCTGATGGAATGGAGTATTCCGTAAGCTCTGATGTACTTGCAGATGCAAATGGTTTCTTTCAGTCAAGCTTATATCGCGTATCCTATGACGCAGCCGGAAGAGTCAGAAGAGTCATCAGACGTTGGGATGCGAACATCAGTTGGAAGTATAATGTATTTTGGAATGGCGGGTTTGGCAGAGAAAGTTCTATTTCGACATTCGGACCTTATCAAGTAATGGAGTTTCAATATGATGACTTAAATCGTGTAACAGAGTATCGTCGTTACTATGTTGATTCTGATGAGAAGACGGAAATGTTGAGTACGGCACCGAAGGAATTCGCTGTTCTAAAGAGATACGTTTACGGCGCTGATGGAAGCCGTACCGAATATGAGATGCAAAGAGGAAAAAGTGGTCACTCGTTAAGTGTAAATACCTATAATAGTATTGGACAATTGATTGAGAGTAAATCCTATGCTTATAGAGGAGCTGAATTAAGGCTTACCATCGAAGAATGTATGGCAAAGGGACAGCTTTTAGACCATGAAACGTATTCATATCCTACGGCATATCAAAAAGAATATACCAGTATGAAAAGATATTATGGAGAAACAGATTACAAAACGAGTCATACTTTGTATGAACGAATTGGTTCTGATTTGGAATTGGATGAACAGGGAAATCTTGTTCCGACATTTACAGATATAAATCAGGAAGATAATTACTCATATAGTATTAATCGCGATGCTGCAGGAAGGTTGATTCAGTATCAGGAAAACTTATCGTACAACGATATTGGGTACAATTTTAAAAACACGATCAATTATTCCTATAATCAGGCAGGCAAGCTTACAGAACTGACTGAGGTATCCTATGATGGTCCGAATAAGAGTTCTGCAAAGAAAAAAATAACCTATTCACCGGATGGAGGATATGTGATCGAGACTCTGGGTGGAGAACTGCATTACAAGGAGACTTTCGACAGATATGGAAACAGAACACAGTATTTGGACTATAGCGATCCGTATTGTGATTGTTTGGAAGTAAAGGAAACCTATAATTATGATGGTACTCTTTTGTCCCATGAGTCTATAAGGCATAAAGGCGGAGCCTCATGGAATACCGGCGACTTCTATGAGTATGACTATTTTGGAAACATCATTAAGGAGACTGGTGAGGGTAATTGCGATTCCTGGAACGTAACGCATTTTTACCAATATACTTACCACTATGATCCAAACCATATTATTCCCTATGGTTATGGGCTATGAGATAGATA
>JALEWA010000138.1 GCA_022788085.1 Lachnospiraceae bacterium | reverse complement strand
TTCATAATGACACAAAAAAACCTTGCGAATATCTCTATTCACAAGGCTTTCTACTGCCGGTGGCCGGACTTGAACCGGCACGAGGTTGCCCCCGTCAGATTTTGAGTCTGATGCGTCTGCCATTCCGCCACACCGGCATATCGATGAAACAGAATATGTTTAGCGACGAAAATTATATTACCATAACATCCTGGAAATGGCAAGTATCTTTTTTTAATTTTTTTATATTTTCATAAATTCCAACTTTTGCAACAATTCCATATATTTTGCAATCATTTCGTTATGGTGGGCTTTCAGGAAAGCACTGTCTTCTTCCTTTGCTGCAAGTTCCAATTTTTTCGCCATGTTTGAAAGCTCTATTGCACCAATGGTGAGCGATGTGCTTTTTAGGGCATGTACCTGTATACGATAGTTATTCCAGTCCTCTGCTTTATAATAGGACTCCAACTCTTCATACCTTGTATTATTTAGATAAGAACGAATAATCTGCATATACAGTTCCTCATTCTCGCCACAATAAGCAAGTCCTTTTTCTGTATCCAAAAAGCTCAAACGTTCCATAATCGGCGCATCAGCAGGAACATCTGTAACATCCTCTGTCATCTGCTCTTTGGCTTCTTTTACTTCCTGCTTTGATATAAGCTCTTCCGGAAGGTACTTCAAGATCATTTCTTCAAGTTTTACTTCACGTATCGGTTTTGAAAGATAATCCTGAAATCCCATTTGCAGGTATTCTTCCTTAGCTCCCAGAATAGCATTCGCAGTCAGCATGATTACTGGTGTATTCTTATTCCTGTTATCCGGCATTTCCTGCATGCGATGTAACACTTCAATTCCATCCATTTGTGGCATCATATGATCAAGGAATATGATGTGATATTCCCTCTCTCTAACCAAATCCAGACATTCCATTCCATTTTCTGCTGTATCAATCTGCATCCTTGTATTCTTCAAAAGCCCTACCATGACCTTCAAATTCATTGCCACATCATCTACTACCAGTATACGTGCCTCTGGGGCCTGAAAGCTCTCATGATATGTTTGATGCGCATTCACACTACCCATGTATTTTTCTGAGAAATTGCCAAGAGGTTCTGATGATATTATCTTCTGTGGTAATTCCACACGGAATACAGAACCCTTTCCATACTCGCTTTCTACCGTGATATTACCTTTCATAAGCTCAACCAGATATTTTGTAATCGCAAGGCCAAGGCCAGTTCCTTCAATATTACGATTTTTTCCTTCATCCATACGTTCAAAAGAATCAAATAATCTGTCCATGTCCTCTTTTCGGATGCCGATTCCCGTATCCTGCACAGATATCTTTAATAACGCCTGATCTTCATCTATTCTTTCCCAGCCAAACCAGACGATTACGGCTCCTTCCTTTGTGTATTTCACAGCATTTGTAAGAAGATTCACAATAATCTGCCGGATTCGCACTTCATCACCAAAAAGTTTCTCCGGCATAGATACATCATTTTGAATGTGAAGCTTCAAATTTTTTTCCTTTGCCCTCGTAGCTACCATGTTATAGCTGTCATTAATCAAAGAATACAATTCATATTCTACCGGTGTTATTTTCATCTTACCTGACTCAATTTTTGAAAAATCGAGAATATCATTAATCAAAGAGAGTAGTCCTTGTCCGGCACTTTGGATATCTAATGCATACTCCTGAATGTTTGCCTGTTTATTCTCTCTTAAAATCATCGCATCCATTCCTAATACTGCATTAATAGGCGTACGTATTTCATGGGACATATTAGCAAGGAAGCCACTCTTTGCCTCGTTTGCAAGCTGTGCTTCCCGTCTTGCATTTTCCGCTTCTTCCTTAGCTATCTGAAGCCGTTTGTTCTGTTCCTCCATATTTTCCACTTCACGTCGTAAAAGCCTTGCATTTTCTTCAATGCTTGCCGCATACTTTTTAGATATTCTCATGATATGTACAACAATCATAATAGAACAATACAGTGTAACACCAAAACGACTATATTTACCAAAGTCACCAACCTTGATCAAATAGGTACGCACTAAATCAATGATTCCTCCTACTATCATGCAGCACAGTGCAATAAATTCAAACAGATTTCCTCTTCCTCTCTCATTGCGCAAAATATCGGTAAAAATAATGATACCCAGAACAACCGTAAAAAGCAGTAACGCATGAGATAAAAACGCCATATTCATAAAGTCAACAACATTAATTACCTGTAAAACAAGCTGCACAGCAATGTTTACATAGACTGGGATCAGGAAAAAATCAAAATATTTCTTGTATTTATCCGGCAGATTCTGTTGGTAATATAACACAATAAACAGTGGTAATATCATTAATATCAAAAATATCAAAATAGAATAAAGTGTCTGATTCCCATAAAAAATATGTAATGCCTTTGTTTCAATAAAATAATAAATGCTTGATGCAATACAGAATATACTTAAATATCCCATTCCATTTGAGCTTTGATGTGATCTTATTTGTATTACGGAAAGGAATGCCATAATAACTCCCGCAAATAAAATAATGATATTACAGATAATTCTTGTAAGGTTCTTCTTAATCAGATTCAGTATAGCAATATCTCTTTTGGCAATCTCCATTTCTCCAATACTTGCTGCAAAATTATCATAAGAAGACATCATCTCAATTCTGATGCGGCCTTCCTTAAAATCACCCGGTATATCTATAAAATTATATACGCTTCCGGGAGTATGACCAAAAGCACGCTTATCCTTTGTTCCAAATTCATAGATAATTTCATCGTCAAGATATACCTTAAGTGTCTTATCAGCCGAAAGGAAGGATAAAGTCAGTCCTTTATACTCTTCGGGTATCATATTCTCAATGATAATAATCTCTCCTGGTTTACTTTCTGCCGAAAAGGGAAGACTGTCTATCTCTACACACGTACCATCCTCTCTGATCATGCTCCAGTTTGCATTATATTCGTATATTTTACCTTTTGATAGTGTCATGTCATCAACCTGAAAGTTGCAAATAGCAAATACAATTATTGCAACATACAGTCCCATGACAACCCACACCAATTTTTGAAAAACTTTCATATATGTAACCATACCTTTCTCTTATGAATATCTATGTAAAATATACCTTTCTATACCTATAGTAAAATATCTTTTTAACATATGTCAATGTTCTTGTAAAATTTATTGTTTTTATTGCATATATAACACGTATCTAGTTTACATTTTGTCAGATTCTTTGCTATAATTAAATATATTTGTAGTACAGAAAATCTTTCTTATCTTGGATGATTTTTCATAATGAAAAAATCAGGAAGCTTAATGGGGGGATAGTAGGATGAAATATGTTCTTGTTGTAGATGATGATAATATAACTCTTATGATGGTCAGCCATGCTCTTACAGATACTTACAGAGTTGCTACCGCCACTTCCGGTGCTGAAGCAATCAAGCTTCTAGACACAGAAATACCGGACTTGATTCTTATGGATGTTGAGATGCCTGAAATGAATGGTATGGAGGCTGCAAAGCTTATCAAAGCAAACAGTTCCTGGGAACAGATACCTCTTATTTTTCTAACAGCAGACTCTGACCCTGTGACTGAAGCTGCCTGTCTGAAGCTTGGTGCGGATGACTTTATCATTAAGCCCGTTGTTCCTTTGGTTATGACCAGCCGTATCAGCAGAATCCTAGAACTTAAGGAGCTTCGTGACGAACTGAAAACCCAGCTTGAGAAAAAAACAAAACAGGTTGAAATGGTAACACTCAATTCCATCATGTCCATTGCCAATACCATTGATGCCAAGGATAAATATACCAGTGGCCATTCTGTCCGCGTTGCCAATTGTGCGGTAGAAATAGCTAAGAAATTAGGCTGGTCAGAATCTGAAATACAAAATTTCCGCTATGTCGCTCTTTTGCATGACATTGGAAAAATCGGTGTCCCTGATTCTGTCTTAAATAAACCGGCAAAACTGACTGATGAAGAATTTGCCATAATCAAAAAACATCCTGTGACCGGCGGAGAAATCTTAAAAGATATTCGAATGATAGACCACGTACAGGAAGGTGCCTTATTTCATCACGAAAGATATGATGGTAAAGGCTACCCATTTGGATTAAAAGGAATTGATATTCCTCTATATGCAAGAATCGTCTGCATTGCTGATTCTTATGATGCTATGACATCCAACCGTATCTATCGTAATAAACTGACACAGGAACAAGTTATTAATGAATTTGAAAAAGGAAGTGGTACACAATTTGACCCCAATCTTGCTGCTATTTTTATTGATATGCTCAAGGAAGGCTTTAGCGTACCATACAGCGAAACACTGAGTGATTCCGACCTGATTACAGAAAGCAGTGTTCTCTTAAGCAAAGTACTCACAGAATATACTACTGAAATCAAACAAAAGACCATGATTGATTCTCTTACAGGGCTATATAACAGGAATTATGCCCAGAATAGAATTGGTGAACTGTTAAGCAGTGGACATAAGGGTACTTTATTCATGATAGATTTGGACAATTTCAAACAGATTAATGACACCTATGGACATATTGTTGGTGACAAGACCTTACAGCTTTTTGCTGAAATATTGAGGAAAAACTCCAGAGATAATGATGTTCTTTGCCGTCTTGGAGGCGATGAATTTGTAGCGTTCTATACGGATATGACAGAAAAAGAGAATGCCCTTCATAAAGCACAGAATATATTAAATATGTTTTGCGATAGAACAATGCGGATTGGTTATTCCAATGCTACAACTGTTTCTATTGGTATTGCCCAATATCCTGATGATGGGAAGGATTTTCAGACCTTATATCAAAATGCAGATAAATCCTTATACTATATTAAGAATAATGGTAAAAATTCTTATCATCTTTTCCAGGAGGATGAAGTTGTATCAGAAAAATATAATACAAATGCCGATTTAAATAATGTACGCCAAATGATTGAGGAGGATATGAACGATGCCTCCGGTTCTCTGCAGGTTGCCTATGATGAATTTCGTAAAATATATGATTTTATATCTCGCTACGTGAAACGAAATCATCAACTTGTCCAGACATTACTATTCACCTTAAGAGGAAGTGACAACGGTTATCCCGATGCTTCTTCTTTGGAAAATGCCATAGATGCGCTTAAGACATCTGTAATTACATCGCTTCGTGCCTCAGATGTTGGCACAAAATACAGCAGCAGTCAGTATATCGTTATCCTTATGGATACCAACTTGGATAATGGCAAGATGGTAGCACAAAGAGTCGTTGAGAAGTTTCACGATATCTATACTGACTCTGACATTATCTTAACCTACGACATACAGGCAATGCAACCGCAAATAATCAGCAAAGAAATATAAGAAATAGACTAATCCTCTTTATTTTTAAACTTCATAATCATTTCATTTGTCAGGCTGATACCATCATATTGTGTAGGTATCTCTTCCCTTTTCAGCCACTCTGCTGCTGACAGCTCTTCTGTATCCATGGTAATCTGGTCTTTTCCATCTACCTCGCAGAAAAAGCCAAAGAGCAGAGTGTCTGAGAAGGACCATGGCTGACTCTTATAATAACGGATATTCTTTACCTTAAGCCCAACCTCTTCCATGACTTCACGCTTAACTGTTTCTTCTATAGTCTCACCAATTTCTGCAAACCCTGCAATCAAAGCATACTTCTTATAATCACGTCCGGCATATTTTGTCATAAGCAGCTTTTCCTCATGTGTTACAGCCACAATTACGGCAGGCGATATTTTGGGATAATGCATCGCATTACATTTGGGACAGTGCATCATACGCTCTTTTTTATCATGTTCTAACAGGCTTCCACAGGTACCGCAATAACGGGTAGCCTGATACCAATTGGCAAGTTGACACGCTGTTATTCCCGCAAAAGCCAAGGTTTTAGGTGTTTTTACACGAAAAACATTCTGTTGCTCATAAGCATACTCATCAAGAATACTTTCTCTCAAAGCTTCCTTTTCTCCAAGGAAAAATCGCTTTTTTCCTTCCTTGTTATCTATCGAAAACAGATAACGGAATGTCATATCTGTTTCTTCCAGCTCTTCATACCGGAGGTATTCGATTTCTTCCGTGTTCTTTTTCATCAGGACACTACGTCCATTTACAAACATAATATAATCTCCCGCACTTGGGTCAAAATCTCCATATTCATTATGATAAATTTCTGCGATGTCCTGAATCATCTCTTCTGTCCTCCCGATATCCTGTAGCAGCTTATACAAAATGGAAATACTCAACTCCCACTTCGCCTGCTTCTCCTTCATTCTCATGATAGCAGAATACGCCATGCTTTACGCCTACCCAGCGTCCTGCCTTTGCCGGATATAAGTATACTTCTTCAAATTGTTCCCCGTCAAGACTAAAGCTAAGTCCGATTTCCTGTGCCGGAATTGGAAAAGTATATGGTCCATCAGAATTCCATTCTGTTGATGGAATTTGTTTTACCGTGTTCGTAAACCAGATTTCCTTTGTTTCCGGAGACAGTACTTTGATTTCCTTTACTTCATCTGTTGCCGTTGCTATTTCTTTCAAGAACTTCTGTTCGCCATAGATCAACTTTAATTGAAAACCATCGAAAGCTTTCGTTACTGCAATGGTACCAAAAGTAACACCAAGACTTATCATTCCTGCGGTATCACCTGCCTTCATTCCCGACAGATTCAGCTTTGTCATAGCCTTGCACTCCGGCATAAACCACTTCTGTAATAAGAGATTTGGAACGTTCGATATGGTTTCTGTTTCCTTTTTCACTGCTGACAGAATAAGCTGCTTCTTCTCTGTATCCATACGATACCAGCCTTCTTTTGGATTTGCATTCCATTGCCACTGTAATCCAAGCGTCTTGCCATCAAAATCATCTTCCGTTGCCGGACTACAAACAGGATAGCTTCCTCCAACATCCGGCTTCTTCCATGTAATTACGGGCTTACCGGATTCCTCCCCCTCATGAAATTCACCGATAACAGGCCAATCATTTACCCATTGCATAGGCTGTAAATGAATGATTCTTCCTGCCGCATAGACATCCTGAAAATGTAGGAACCAGTCCTCTCCTGTCTGTGTATCTACCCATGCGCCCTGATGAGGTCCGTTTACAACAGTATCCTTTTGCATCAGGACATTTCTATGCTCATATGGACCCCATATATTTTTACTGCGAAGCACTGTCTGCCATCCCTGCTTTACCCCTCCTGACGGTGCAAAGATGTAATAATATCCATTTCTCTTATACAACTTAGGACCTTCGATTGTCTCCTGATTCTCCACATTACCATCGAAGATATGCTTTCCTTCATCTATCATATGTAAACAGTCAGGTGTGATTTCACACAGATTTAATATACTCTTGAAACCGATTCTGCTCTTTGCAAACGCTGATACCATGTATGCCTTACCATCATCATCCCAAAAAGGACATGGATCGATCCAGCCCTTTCCCGCAAAGAGGCATGTCGGCTCATTCCATTTTCCCCAGGGATCTTTTGTTTTCACTACATAGATTCCTTCATCCGGCATTGGGAAAAAGATAATGAATTCCCCTTCATGATAACGGATGGCAGGTGCCCATACGCCATGACCATGCATTGGCCGGTCAAACTGACTACCCGGTATCTTCTCAAGGGCATAGCTGATTACCTGCCAGTTCACTAAATCTTTCGAATGAAGTACGGGAAGTCCCGGCGCATTGCAAAAGCTTGATGCTACCATAAAGTAATCATCACCAACCCTGCATGCATCAGGATCGGAATAATCAGTATAAAGAATTGGATTTGTATAAGTTCCATCGCCATTATCTGCAATCCATGTATTATTATTTCTTATCATATTTTCCTCTTTCTGCGCCGCTTTAGCACCATCGGATTTACGAAACGGCACGGACATAAATCCTGATATCAGCTTGCTTTCTAAAGCGTATCATAACAACTTTTTCATTTCCAGCCAGAATAGCAGTATTTTATGCCAAAACTTGTTATTTCTAATTTAAAATGCAGAAAATCTCTTTACAAATATGTCATTTCTTTCTATGATAAGGATAATCTGATTTAGGAGTGTGTTTATATGAATTTCTTTTATCAATCCAGAGTGGAATCCTTCAGTAGTTTTTTATCAAATGATAATACTTACCCTGCCCATCTGCACAGGCAGGTGGAGATTATGTTCGTTATCTCAGGAGCATTGGAAATCAGTATGGAGGAACAGGTATATTCCTTGAAGGCAGGTGATATCTCTGTCACTTTCCCGGATAAGATTCATTCCCTGAATACTCCTAAAACAAGCCGCGTTCTTCTTATGGTTTTCGATGTAGATTTTCTACAGGATTTTCGAACAGCATTTACACAATATCTGCCTGATGACCCAATCCTGAATACTGCCAATTTATCAGAACATGGAAGAAACGCTTTATCATGGCTTATTTCTTTATCAAAGAACATGCCGGCAACTGCTGATATGCCGGATATCAATGACCTTCCAAACCATCCTGTCGTATCAGATACTACAAAAATCGTCGATGAGCAGAATGATATTTCTCCAAACCTGCTCTATACTAAGAGTTACTTAACCATTTTTCTGACAGATGTCTTTTCGTATTTGAAACTGAATAAGAGAAATACCTGTACAGATAGAAATATCTGTGAAAACATCCTAATCTACCTCGACAAGCATTTTCAAGAAAATGTGTCCTTAGAAAGCACAGCAAAGGACTTAGGCATCAGCAAATTCTATCTCTCGCAGATATTCTCCAACCGACTGCATACTTCCTTTCCTTCGTATGTAACCGCACGAAGACTTGATTATGCTGAAAAGCTGTTATCTACAACAACCAAATCCGTAACGGATATTGCTTTTGAGGCAGGCTTTAGCAGCCCAAGAACCTTCTTTCGAAGTTTCCAGGAAGCATATCAGACCACACCTCACCAATACAGAAAAAACCATAACAAATTCCTTTCGTAAAAAGAAACCTGTTATGGTTTTATTTTTTATATATTATATCTTAGTGATGGAATAATCTGATTCCTGTAAAGCACATAGCCATGTTGTACTTGTTACATGTATCGATTACATTGTCATCACGAATGGAACCTCCCGGCTGTGCAATGTACTGTACACCACTTCTGTGTGCTCTTTCTACATTATCTCCAAAGGGGAAGAATGCATCAGAGCCAAGCGCTACGCCTTCTAATTGGTCTAGCCATGCTCTCTTCTCTTCTCTCGTAAATACTTCCGGCTTCTCTGTAAAGAAGTTTTCCCATGTACCATCTGCAAGAACATCCATATAATCATCACTCATATATACATCAATGGTGTTATCTCTGTCTGCACGACCAATTTTTTCCTTGAACGGAAGATTCAATACCTTTGGATTCTGGCGCAAAAACCAGTTATCTGCCTTACTACCCGCAAGTCTTGTACAGTGGATACGGGACTGCTGACCTGCGCCGATACCAATTGCCTGTCCGCCCTTTACATAGCAAACAGAATTAGACTGTGTATACTTTAAGGTAATCATGGCGATTGCAAGGTCGATCTTAGCAGCTTCCGGAATTTCTTTGTTTTCCGTAACAATGTTAGAGAATAACTCTTCGTTGATAACAAGCTCATTTCTTCCCTGTTCAAAAGTAATTCCATATACATCTTTTGTCTCTACAGGATTTGGAATATAATCAGGATCAATCTTGATCACTGCATAATTTCCCTTCTTCTTAGCCTTTAAGATTTCCAAAGCTTCCGGTTCATATCCCGGAGCAATGATACCATCTGATACTTCTCTTTTGATTAAATTTGCTGTTGATACATCACATACATCAGAAAGAGAAATAAAATCACCAAAAGAAGACATTCTGTCTGCGCCTCTGGCTCTTGCATAAGCACTTGCAAGCGAAGAAAGCTCACCCATATCATCTACCCAGTAAATTTTTCTCTCAACCTCTGTTAATGGAAGTCCCACTGCTGCACCTGCAGGAGAAACATGCTTGAAGGATGTTGCTGCAGGAAGTCCTGTTGCCTTCTTTAACTCTTTCACAAGCTGCCATCCATTAAATGCATCAAGGAAATTAATATATCCTGGTTTTCCATTTAACACTTCGATAGGAAGTTCGCCATCTTTCATATAGATTCTGGAAGGCTTCTGATTTGGGTTACAACCATATTTTAATTCTAATTCTTTCATTTAATCTTCTTACCTTTCTTTCATTCTATGTATTTTCGTAACTATTCCGTTATAGTTACAAATTTTATCCACATTTCATTCAGGAACATTTTTCATCTAAGATTTCTTAACCTTCATTCCTATTGGTTTTTATTGATAATCTTTGTCTCGTATTTTCCTGTTGCAATATCAATGTAACGAATAAAAAGAGAAACCTTATTTTCTTCATTCAAGCTGTTCCATACAGTATTTGCAAATTCATTCATGTCATTCGGAACGTCAACAAGCTTAGGTTCACCTTCAAAACTTGGTAATGGATTGCCATCACACTTATAGGTATGAATGAAATGTCCTTCACCTGCAACAGGATTGCTATATGCAAAGGTATAACGGTTACATGCATCAGGCTTTCCGTTATTGCTCTTTAAAATAGACATTGCATAGTTATATTCGCCGTTTTCAATATGAAGAATTCCTGAGATTCTTGGTGTATAATTAGGAGCATCCGGCTCAAACTCTCTTGTTCTTAAAGACTGTTCAAAGGTCATCTGCTTGTCCATTAATTCATAAATTGTATCTGTCTGGTCTCCGTTTGTTACAATAGTCTTGTTGCCAAGAACACGTACCGGTGCGTAAATGATAAGACTAGGATCACTTAACTTAGAAGGATCAAATGCCTGAGTCCGAATTCCCTCTCCGTCCTCTACAAATACTCTGTTTCTGCTGTTCTCACTTCTTCCCATAATGAAGTAAGCAATGGCAGCCTTAGTTCCATCCGGTGTTTTACCGATTACAATACCTCTTCCAGGGTATGCATTGCTCTGTAATTCGTTTGCCAGTGAAAGTTTTTCCATTTTCTTTTCCTCCGTATCATATGGTTGCATGGTTAAAAGTTGATATAAAAAGACCGTCCGGGCACACTTTTAACCTGCTGCCCAGGCGGTCGGCTCATTCTTATCATTCATACACTCCCTGTAGGTCCTCCTACACAGGCTATCCTGTTTCCGCCAGTCGTGTATCTAGAATCATCATATCTGATATAGCTAAAAAAATCAAGCAGAAATATCGTTCTGTTAAAAGACTGACTTATTATGAAACATTCAGTTCCTTTTCAATCAGTTCTCTTGTAATCTCACTTCCATGTGAAGGAAGAAACAGTTCACAATTTTCCTGTAATAGTTTTTTCCAGGATACCTCAATCAGTCCCGG
>JALEWA010000133.1 GCA_022788085.1 Lachnospiraceae bacterium | reverse complement strand
CTCTTTTGTTTTTGATTACCAAAGGTTCTCGCAAAGATTTCCTCTATTTCTTCCTGATCAATCACGCCTTCTAAGAAAGCCCTTCGTTCCTTTATAGCTTCTATCTGTGGTTCTTCCTGTTGTTCCTTCTTGCTTCTTCCACTATCAACATGAGCACGCAAGGGTACTTCATTCCATGCAACAACAAATCCTGCCCCATGAGAACAGAACACAGAACCGGTAGGATTATCCAAATCTTTCTCAGAGTCATAATTCTTCTCACTCATTACTTCTTCTGCATTGTGACAAACCTCATAGCCCTTCAAAGTACAGAATATTCGTCCATGGCCTCTTGTATAGGAAATAACCTCTCTTTGATAGTTTCTCATCGTAACGACTGGTGCTGTTCCGGTAAGAACTGCCATATTATCTTCTATCACTGGTGTATCAAAGCTTCCGCACATCCTTTGGATATCCGTCATAGCCCTTCCTACCATTTCCTGGGGTACCTCTAAGCGATACTCATAGACCGGCTCTAACAATACACTTTTTGCGGACTTCAAGCCTTGACGTACAGCACGGTAAGTTGCCTGCCTAAAGTCTCCTCCTTCTGTATGCTTCAGATGTGCTTTCCCTGCAATTAGTGTAATTCGCATATCAGTAATTTCAGAACCTGTAAGAACACCCTTATGCTTTTTTTCCTCCAAATGAGTCAAAACAAGTCTCTGCCAATTTCTATCCAGTACATCTTCACTACAATCCGTAGCAAATTCCAGTCCGCTTCCTCTTTCCAATGGTTCTATCAGAAGATGTACTTCTGCATAATGACGAAGTGGTTCAAAATGCCCTATTCCTATAACAGGCTCTTCTATCGTCTCTTTATATACAATATTTCCCGAATCGAATTCCACATCTACATGAAACCGTTCCTGAATCATACTCTTTAATATCTCAATCTGCACTTCTCCCATAACCTGAGCATGAATTTCATTCAGATTCTCATCCCAGACAATATGAAGTTCAGGCTCCTCCTCTTCTAACTGGCATAACTGTAAGAAGACGGTATGTACATTGCATTCGGGTGGCAATTTGACTTGATAGGTCAGTACTGGTTCTAACACTGGAATTTCCGGTTCTTTTTCTATTCCAAGTCCTTCCCCGCAAAAAGTCTTTGTCAAGCCTGTTACAGCGCATATCATTCCCGCCACCGCTTCATTCGAACCCACATATTGACTACCAGAGTAAATCCTTATCTGATCAGCCTTTTCACTCCAAATAGCTTCATCTTGCTCCTGATGTGCAATAGAACCATGCAAAAGCATCTTTACCTTAAGGCTTCCTCCGGTAATCTTCATAAAAGTAAGTCTGTTATCCTGTTCATCTCTTGTAATCTTAAAGACTCTGGCACCGAACTCATCCGGATACTCTTGGCAAAGCATGTCCTCATTCATAGCATGGAGTAACTCTGTTACTCCTTCCTGCTTTAATGCCGAGCCAAAATAGCATGGATATATTTTTCTTTCCTGAATTGCTTTTTGAAGGATGCTGCGCTTAATCCTGCCATTCTCCAGATATTCCTCCATGATTGTTTCATCACACATGGCAAGCTGTTCAAAAAAGACATTCTCTTCCTCTTTTTCCAGTCCAAAATCAACACAATTCTCTGAAAGCTTGTGCTGCACTTCTTTCAAAATAGCATGCTTATCTGTTCCATTTTGGTCCATCTTATTAATAAAGAGAAAGGTTGGTATCTGATATCTCTGTAACAGTTTCCATAAAGTCTGAGTATGTCCTTGAATACCATCTGCTCCACTAATAACCAGAATCGCATAATCAAGTACCTGAAGGGTTCTTTCCATTTCTGCCGAGAAATCTACATGACCGGGCGTATCTAATAAAGTGATATCTTTATCTTCTAATTTTATCTTTGCCTGCTTCGAAAATATAGTGATTCCTCTTGACTTTTCCAGTCGATATGTATCTAAAAAAGTATCACCATGGTCTACTCTTCCTGCCTTTCGTATACTACCGCTCAAATATAGCATACTCTCTGCAAGTGTTGTTTTTCCGGAATCAGTATGTGCAAGAATTCCAACCACTAAATTATTTGTTTTCATTCAAGTCATTCCTCTTAGAATCCTAAATTTTCATTGACCAGAATGATTTTTATTCTTCCAGTATGCTTTGAAAATCTTGTTGTCAGGAATTGACAGCATATTGTGTCCTTTGATTTACAATCAGCACAGGAACCCGTCTTCTTACATGGTGTTTCTATAGGGAATCTTTGTGCATTAATCGTTGCCGCTTCATTTCTGGCTCTATAAAGTGCTGCTTCCTCATCCTTAGCAATCTTATTCATACCAACAATCATAATAACATGCTTTGGACCATATGCGATTGCTGCAACACGATTAGCATTGCCATCAATGTTAACAAGAATTCCATCTTCTGTAATGGCATTGCTGCTTGTAAGAAGATAATCACAGCCAAAAATTTTAAGCTCTACCTCTCTTTTTTCTTCCGGGTTCTTGCATATATCTCTGTTATATACAACATAATCTCCTTCACATACTGCCTTTTTGAGTCCAATCTCCTCAATGGACATAGATCCCCCCCATCCTATAGAAGAACCTTCCGGTATGAGTTCTAAGGCAAGTTTTAATGCCTCTTCTTTTGTTTCTGCATAGAAGCCCTCCATGTTTCTTGACTGTAATCCTTTGATTACTTTCTCAGCTAGCATTCTGTTTCTTACTACTCTGTTTTCGTTCATTTTTCATTCCTGCCTTTCTTTTATATGTGTTTAATATCTACCCTTTTTCTAAAAATGTAGTCTGCGTCTGATGTGATTTCTCACTCTTCCCATCATCAATACTAAAATAATAAATACAATTATAATTGCACAAACAGTAAGTACTATTGCAGACCACGATAAGCTTACTGTCTGTCTAAAATAATAATCAACAACTGCTTCTATCGTTACACATATTGCAGCTACCATAATAAAAAAGTATAAAGTTCCTGTCAAAAGTGATGATGGCAGATTTCTGCTTAAAAATACAACAATCTCTAACAAAACAAAGGTTACCCCCAATATTGGCAGACCTATATAATAGCACCATAGATTACTGCTCGTTATAAGTGAAATCATAAACATATAATTTGCAATGGCGATGGCATCCAATAAAAGCATGCCATAAACCGTTATTTTTTCATAGAATATCGCTGCCAAAAAAAATATCCATAAAGTAATACATATCCCATCAACCGGAACAGACCACCAATTTGCATTATATACAAGGACATTGAGCAGTGCACATGTTACACTTATCGTTAAAAACAGCACTGACACAAAGATTATATATTCCTTTTTGCTTACCTTCTCAACTTCTCCTTTTTTTCTTGGAAATGTCTGTTCTGTACTAGCAACTTCTTCCTTATCAGGATGGTACACTTTTGTACCGCACAAAGGACATTTATTAAGTGTTGTATCTAGTTCAACACCACAATTTACACAATACGACATCTTTTTCCTCCTAGCGATTACTTTCGATATTTACATGGATTCCATCCTTTACCAGCTTACAAAAGAAAAAACGTTCCACATCCGTCTCCTTAATGCTGCTTGCAAAATTAATCGTTAACGTATCCTGAAAACTTGCAATAGCACAGTTTGTTCTGGAAGAAAATGGTTGTCCCATATAAATATCAAATCTTTCTATATAAGGCTTCATATCATCATTTACTTTAATAACTCCCATATTGGTTAAACCTGCAGAAGAATTCTTATCCTGGATCATACTGTAATACTGTCTTACGACAATGTCCTTGATAAATAGCGGAACTACCCTTAAAATGGGATTTTTTCTGGTCGAATAATTTGTTGTAATATCTCCTCTCATAAACTTTTCATTTATATAATATCGCATATAATTATGCACCTGAGCAACAATCTCTTCAAACGTATATTCTCCTAATCGTGGATCAATAGCCGGATAAACCATAGTGATAAAGTTTCTTAATGTTTTAGATGGAAAAAACTGCCTTAAATTAACAGGCATAGCTATTTTAACCGGTCTTATTCGATATGGTGCATCTTTTTCCTGTTTCTGAAGTAATGCATAAAGCAATACAGCATTTAAGTACTCTGTTATTGTTACCTGATAAGAAGCTGCAACTTTTTTTACCTCTTGAACTGAAATGATGCCATCAACAATATTCAATGTATAGAATGGCTCTTTCGTTCCGCATACCCTGTATGCTTTTTCACCGATTCTTGGTGGGCATACCTTTGCACTCGCATAACGTATATAAGCATCCTCCAGTTCCTCAGGATCAGGTTTCTCATTAACATCAAGAACAAATCCTCCTGGTTTCACAGGCTTTCCTAAAAGACCTAAATAGACAGCCAACACAGTCTGTAGAACATGCATACCTCCAGTACCGTCTCCTAACGAATGATGTGCCTCAAATGCAATTCTTTTTTCATGATAATAAAATCTGACCGGATATCTGTTATTTGACTTAAATGGCATTGGCATACATGGATTCTTAATATCCTTCATTACAAATGGACCTGGCCTGTTATTAGGCTCTAAATATCTCCAGAAAGCCCCCTTTCTTATAGCCACCTTGTAAGTAGGAAATCTCTTCATCGCAATATTTACAGCCTTTTGAAATATTTCCGGGTCTACTTTTTCTTTCAATATAACAGATAAACGATATACTGAAGAAAAATCTCTTCTTTGTAATGTAGGATATACCACTGCTGATAAATCCATTTTATACCATTCATTTGCATGTAACTCTTTTTCTTTCAAATTATGTTTACCTTTCCTAACTTATAATGCCATTGTTACTGTTTAGTTCTGTCTGAACAGTAACAATATTTCTATTTTATTTCACATATTTTTATCTGTTTTATTTCACGTAAATCACATATAATGATTATATGTAGCATTTCTATGGTTACGTACAAAATTTCTGTAATATTGGCTTTGTAAATGGATTTTTGCCTATAAAATTTACATTTCCTCAGTGTATCATTCTCAATATATTCGTATACCTGCTACACAGTTATAATTATACTCTATTTTATGTAACTTGAATAGTAACAGCTTAATTAATCAGAAAGGATATTTTATGACTAACAGAAGAAACGAACGTTTTATGCACCTTGTCCGTCATGTACATGGCCTTCTTGAAAACGATGATATGCAACACCAGCGGACTTCTCAGAATCAATTGGGAAATCTTATAAAAAATAACAAAAACTACACATTTCTTTCTGATGATATGAATAGTATACATGGAGAATGGACAAAATATGTACATGGAAAGCACGACCATACCATTATCTTCTATTGCCACGGTGGAGGATATATGAGTGGAAGCACGCTTTATGCCAGAAGCATTACAACAAAGCTTGCTAAACACACTTTACATGATGTATTCAGCTTTGATTATCGTCTTGCACCTGAACATCCTTATCCATGTGCTATTGAAGATGCCTTCTTGGCATGGAATTATATTCTTTCAAAAGGATACACCCCTGAAAATATAATTGTAGCAGGTGATTCTGCTGGTGGAAATCTTGCCCTTGTTCTTACATTGCTTTTAACAGAACGTCATATGGAGTTACCGAAATGCTTAGTATTATTTTCACCGTGGACTGATATGACTTCATCTGGGAATAGTTATCATACAAAAGCAGAGCTTGATCCTGTTCTAAATACAGATTATATCAGCAAGGCAATTCAATACTATCTTGGTAACACAAATCCTTCGATACCATATGTGTCGCCGTTATTTGCTGACTTTGGCAGTTTTCCACCAGTCTACATTCAAGTAGGTGAGAATGAAATCCTCTTAGATGATTCTGTTATGCTACATAAACACTTACTGGCGAGCAATGTATATACAAAATTAGAGCTTTTTCAAGGAATGTGGCATGTTTTTCAAATGACACCTATCCCTTACGCAGAGGATGCCATACGAAAGGTCAATGAATTTCTATCGCAGCTTCCAAAATAACTGTGATTTTTTCATAGCATTTTCTTCGTAAAGCACTATTATTTTTATTTTAACTTGCATTTT
>JALEWA010000252.1 GCA_022788085.1 Lachnospiraceae bacterium | reverse complement strand
GGAATATAAGAAAATGTCTTATCCTCACTTGATGCAATCTTATTTGCCTTGCCATAAATACATGCTTCCTGATATGCCTTTTTTGCCCACTGACCTGTTACAATATAATCAGCAACACCATTTTTCATAAGATTCATAGGAATCATTGCGAATTGCTGGCTTGCTCCGCCCTGCAAAAACAGAACTTTGTAATTATCAGGAATGTTCATAAGGTCTCTTAAATCTGCTTCAGCTTCTTTTATAATGGTCTCATAAGCCTTCGAGCGATGACTCATTTCCATTACCGACATTCCGGTTCCCTTATAGTCTAACATTTCATCTGCAGCTTCTTTAAGGACTTCTTCAGGTAAAACTGCGGGACCTGCTGAAAAGTTGTACACTCTGGACACTTTCTTACTCCTCCTGGTTTTCTTAATATTAAAGGTTATTTCCTTTTGTAAATTTATATACAACATAAAATGTTGGATATTCTTCTTAATAAAACATAATGACAGGGGTTCCTATTTCTACCATATCATACAATTCCCTGACTTTTTCAAGTGGTGTATTGATACATCCATGAGAACCGTCAGTTAAATAAATTTCTCCCCCAAACTCTTTACGCCATGATGCATCATGAATTCCAATATGCCCGTCGACTGCCATCCAGTATTTTACAGGTGTTGCATAATTGGCACCTCGTAATACCCTGTTCTTCTGTTTGTAATACACATAACATACCTTTGATGGCGTACCCCAGTTTCGTTTCATATTACCGGTTACAACTGGTGATTCCAACACAAGCTTACCATTCTGATAATAATACATCATTTGATTACCCATATCAATTTCAATATAAGTATTTCCTATATCATCGGAACCTTTTGTGAATGCTTCTGATACATATTCCGGTGTTCTGACACCATTTTCTTTATTTAAAAAGCATTTTTCAGATATTGAAACTCTGCTTTTTCATTCAATTCGTTACCGTAGCTTCCACCGGCGACCTTTACTACATCGCCTCGTGTAGTATGAAAACTTCTCTCTATACCTACTGTATTATAAACAGAACCAAGATATGCCACATACTCTTCTATCATAGATTCATCTAATACAGGAAAATTATTTTCATCATAAATGATATAGCCATCTTCATCTAATGCAATCCAATCACAAACCACACTTTTATCAATAAGCTCTTGCCTGTCTCCAAAATCATATGTCATGCAAAAATTTTGAAATGACTCAATACCTTTCCATTTTTTTATCGTTTCCAGCATATTCTGATCATAAGGAATGTCAATGTAACATTCTTTCCTCAAATCAATCTCTGTTAATTCATTCACAATGGAATCTGTAATAATTTGTATTGCTTTTTCCTGATTCAGAAGATTTTTTGTCTCATCAACTAAAATATAACCATCTTCTAATGTTTTCACAATAGAAACTGTATTTTGAGCATTATACAGATTGCTATTCATCCACTCTTGTTCCAAAAGAACTTGCTGCATAGTAGTTAAGTCATACTCAAAACATGTATATTGTTCAAGCAACAAGTCGCTCACCTCTTGAGCAGTCATGCCTGTACAATAATTTCCATATATCCATGTTCCAAAGGTAAATACATTTTTATAATAATAAGTACTTAGTACAGTAACAGCAAGTAAAATACCTGCTGTTACTCCTAAAACGCTACAAAGAAAAACAATTATTCTTCTTTTCATCAATGTTATTTCTTTTCTTTCAAATCATCTGCATCAAAAGCATCACTGATAGCTGCACCTGCTGGAACCATAGGGAATACTTTATCGTCTTCTTCGATAATGCACTCAATCACTACAGGCTTATTTAATGCAATTGCTCGTTCAAAAGCAGGCGCTACTTCTTCCTTCTTAGTCACGCGGATTGCCTCACAGCCCAATCCCTCGGATACCTTGACGAAATCCACTTTATCAGTAAGAACGGTCTGTGAATAACGCTTTTCATAGAATAAGGTCTGCCACTGTCTAACCATTCCTAATACATGATTATTGATGATAACCTGAATAATCGGAATATTATATCTGCTTGCTGTAGCAAGCTCATTCATATTCATTCTAAAGCAGCCATCACCTGCAATATTTACACAAATTTTATCAGGTTTACCGACTTTAGCACCAATACAAGCTCCAAGGCCATATCCCATAGTACCAAGTCCTCCTGAAGAGAGGAAAGTTCTAGGTTCTGTATACTGATAGAATTGAGCTGCCCACATCTGATGCTGACCTACATCAGTTGTAATAATTGCTTTTCCTTCTGTTACTCTGTCTAATTCCTCAATGATATAAGGACAGGTTAATTTACTTGTATCATATTTAAGTGGATATTTAGCTTTTAACTCTTTGATTTCTTCAAGCCAATCTTCATGATTTTGTTGTTTAAGTTTACTATTAAGCTCTTTTAATACCGTCTTTAAATCACCTATGACAGAGGCATCTGTTTTGATATTTTTATCAATTTCAGCCGCATCTATATCAATATGTAAGATTTTAGCATTGCTGGCAAATTTATGCGGATTACCGATTACACGATCCGAAAATCTTGCACCAAGTGCTATTAATAAATCACACTGGCTAACACCATAATTTGATGCTTTAGTTCCATGCATACCAATCATACCGGTATAACGTTCACTCTTGCCATCAAAAGCACCTTTTGCCATTAAAGTATCACATACAGGCGCATCAATTTTCTCAGCAAATTCCTTTACTTCTCTTGAAGCTCCGGAAGCAATCGCTCCACCCCCCAGATAGATAAAAGGCTTCTTTGCATTCTGAATTAATTCCAATGCAGTATTGACATCTTCTTCTGTATATTTATTTTTTATAACAGGTGGTTCCGGCTTCTCAGGAACAAATTCACAGGTATTAGCAGTTACGTCCTTTGTGATATCTACTAATACTGGTCCTGGTCTTCCTGACTTTGCAATCCGAAATGCTTTACGTAAAGTATCTGCCAGCTTTGTAACATCCTTTACGATAAAGCCATGCTTTGTGATCGGCATAGTAACACCTGCAATATCAACCTCTTGAAAGGTATCCTTACCAAGCAATGGCAATACTACATTTGCCGTGATTGCTACCATCGGAATAGAATCCATATATGCTGTTGCAATACCTGTAACGAGATTTGTTGCACCCGGACCACTTGTTGCAAGGCAAACACCTACCTTACCGGTTGCTCTCGCATATCCATCTGCTGCATGTGAAGCACCTTGCTCATGGGAAGTCAGAATATGTGTAATTTCGTCACTATGTTTATACAATTCATCATAAATATTTAATATTGTTCCACCAGGATAGCCGAAAACGGTATCAACTCCCTGTTCTTTCAAACATTCAATTACGATCTGTGAACCTGTAAGCTGCATGCTCATTCTCCTTTAATCGTAACTATTCTATATCTTCATAGTTACTTTTTATTCTTATTTATTATCATTATTTCTTTGGTATTTCCAGAATAGCTCCTCGATTACCGCTTGTAACCATTTCTCTGTATCTTGCAAGATAGCCTGTTGTAATAGAAGGTTCTTTTGGCTGCCATTTTGCTTTTCTTGCTGCCATTTCTTCATCGGAAACTTTTACATTCAATGTCATTTCCGGAATATTGATAGAAATAATATCTCCTTCTTCTACAAGTGCAATCGGACCACCAACTGCAGCTTCCGGTGAAACATGACCTATAGAAGCGCCTCGGGATGCACCTGAGAAACGACCATCCGTAATCAATGCTACACTCGATCCAAGTCCCATGCCTGCTATTGCAGAAGTCGGATTCAGCATTTCTCTCATACCAGGACCACCCTTAGGTCCTTCATAACGGATAACAACAACATCTCCTGCTACAATTTTTCCGCTCTTAATTGCTGTAATTGCGTCCTCTTCACATTCAAATACTCTTGCAGGTCCTTCATGAACCATCATCTCTGCTACTACAGCAGAACGTTTTACAACGCTTCCGTCCGGTGCCAGATTACCCTTTAATACAGCAAGACCGCCTGTTGTACTATATGGATTATCCATTGGTCTGATAACTTCCGGATTCAAATTTTTAACACCTTTGACATTTTCACCAATCGTTTTACCGGTTACAGTCATACATTCCGTGTGCAGCAGACCAGCTTCAGCAAGCTGATTCATTACTGCATATACGCCACCTGCTTCATTCAAATCTTCCATATAAGTAGGACCTGCCGGCGCCAAATGGCAAAGATTTGGAGTTTTTTCACTGATTTCATTTGCAAATGCAATATCAAAATCAAATCCTATTTCATGTGCAATTGCAGGAATATGTAACATACTGTTTGTAGAGCATCCAAGCGCCATATCTACGGTTAAGGCATTTAAAATAGCATCTTTTGTCATAATGTCACGAGGACGGATATCCTTACGAAGTAATTCCATTACTGCCATACCTGCATGTTTGGCAAGCTTGATTCTTTCTGAATATACAGCAGGAATTGTTCCATTACCCTGTAATCCCATACCAAGTGCTTCGGTTAAGCAATTCATTGAGTTTGCTGTATACATACCGGAGCAGGAACCACAAGTAGGACACACCTTATGTTCAAATTCACAAACGTCTTCTTCTGTCATAGTTCCGGCTGCATAGGAACCAACAGCTTCAAACATGGAAGAAAGACTTCTCTTCTGTCCCTTTACATGACCTGCAAGCATTGGTCCACCTGAAACAAACACGGTAGGTACATTAATTCTTGCAGCGGCCATTAATAACCCAGGTACATTTTTATCACAGTTTGGAACCATAACCAAAGCATCAAACTGATGAGCCAGTGCCATAGCTTCTGTTGAATCTGCAATCAAATCTCTTGTTACAAGAGAGTATTTCATTCCTGTGTGTCCCATTGCAATACCATCACACACTGCAATAGCAGGAAATACAACAGGAACACCACCCGCTTCAGCAACACCAAGCTTAACAGCGTTTACAATCTTATCAAGGTTCATATGTCCCGGAACTATTTCGTTGTAGGAGCTAACGATACCAACCATTGGCTTTTTCATTTCTTCTTCTGTAAATCCTAAAGCATTAAATAAACTTCTATGAGGTGCCTGCTGCATCCCTGTCTTTACATTATCACTTCTCATGGTTATTCCCTCCACTACATATCCACAAAAATATTAAATTCTTTCAGCAATCAAATCGCCCATTTTAGCAGTACCAATCTGCTCAACGTTTGCTCTCTTTCCTTCTTCCTGAGGCATAATATCAATCGTACGATAGCCTTCCTCAAGAACTTTCTTTACTGCATTTTCAATAGCGTCTGCTTCCTTATCCAAATCAAAGGAATAACGTAGCATCATAGCTGCACTTAAAATAGTTGCAATTGGATTTGCAATTCCTTTTCCAGCAATATCAGGTGCAGATCCACCACTTGGCTCATATAAGCCAAATTTTGTATCATTCAGACTTGCAGAAGACAGCATACCAATAGATCCAGTTACCATACTGGCTTCATCTGATAAAATATCACCAAACATATTTTCCGTCAGAATAACATCAAACTGTTTTGGATCTTTTACAAGCTGCATTGCACAATTATCAACCAACATATGTTCAAGAGTAACTTCCGGATAATCCTTTGCAACTTCCTCCACAATCTTTCTCCAAAGTCTGGAAGAATCTAATACATTTGCCTTATCAACACTAGTTACCTTCTTGCGTCTCTTCATTGCTATATCAAATCCCTTAATAGCAATACGACGTATCTCTTCTTCACTGTATGTAAGAGTATCAACAGCGGTCATAACACCATTTATTTCCTTCGTACTTCTTTCACCAAAATAAAGACCACCTGTAAGCTCACGCATAATCATCATGTCAAAGCCATTTCCAATAATGTCATCTCTCAACGGGCAGGCTTCTTTCAATTCTTCATAAAGATATGCCGGTCTTAAATTTGCAAAAAGATTTAATTCCTTACGAAGCTTAAGTAAACCTGCTTCCGGTCTTAAGTGTGGTGGTAATTTATACCACGGTGATGTAGATGTATTTCCACCAATAGAACCCATTAAGACAGCGTCTGCAGCCTTAGCAGTTGCAATTGCTTCATCTGTAAGGGGTTCACCACATGCATCAATTGACGCACCACCCATTAAAATATCTGTATAAGAAATAGTATGATTATATTTTGAAGCGACCTGATTTAATACTTTTTTTGCTTCTGCAACAATCTCAGGTCCAATTCCATCACCAGGAATACAAACGATGTTAAGATTCATAGATGCTCTCCTTTGATTTTTAACTTTTTGGATTAACTATTCGGGACAAACTCGAAAAAACTTCGTTTTTTTCATCCCTTCAAGCAAAGCTTGAATAGTTACATAATATTACATCCTTGCCAAAATTTCAACTGTAACGACGAAAAAGAAGCCATAAATCACGGTAAAAAAAGTCATATTAATCATAATCTATGGTTATAGTCAAGTGCATAAAC
This sequence comes from Lachnospiraceae bacterium, assembly GCA_022788085.1. Lineage (GTDB taxonomy): Bacteria > Bacillota > Clostridia > Lachnospirales > Lachnospiraceae > COE1. The sequence goes on along the minus strand of JALEWA010000252.1, from coordinate 23,879 downwards.
ACATAGTAAAAAAGAGAACCAATTCAAAATCAGTTCTCTTTCTATCTTCAATGTTTATTCAGCATCCGGCTTCTCAACCTGTTCAATTGCAGTTTTCTTCATCGGAATTCTGCAGTTCTTGTTATTGCCAAACTCTACAATGACATCTTCATCCGTAATATCAATAACGATGCCATAAAATCCGCTTGTTGTAAGAATACTGTCTCCTACTTCTACAGAATTAATCAATGTTGCTCTTTTCTTCTGCTCCTTCTTCTGTGGACGATAGAAAAGGAAATAGAAAATACCTATCAAAACTGCAAAATAAAGAATCCAAACAATTGGACTTGCGACTGCCTGTCCTGCAGCGGCGGCTGCTTCAGCATCTGTTAACAATAAATTCATATCAGTTCCTCCTAGCATATCATTAATATCTATTAAGTATAATAGATACTGCATATTAAGCATATAGAAAACATAATACACAATAAACCTTAATTCATCAAGTTAAAATTTAATAAATTCATATTTTATGATTCTCCGGCAGCCATTCCTTCAAGCTTTCTCTTTTTGTATGATGCATATTCACCTGCATCAAGAGCATCTCTTATTTCTGCCATCATCGTATTATAAAAATACAGGTTATGAAGAACACATAATCTCATTCCAAGCATTTCCTTAGCTTTTAAGAGATGACGTATATATGCCCTTGAATATCTCTTACATGCCGGGCATCCACATCCTTCTTCAATCGGGCGCATATCCAGTTCATATTTTGCATTAAAGAGATTTATCTTACCATGATTAGTATATAAATGTCCATGTCTTCCATTTCTCGTCGGATATACACAATCAAAGAAATCGACACCTCTGTCAACCGCCTCTAAAATATTTGCAGGAGTTCCCACTCCCATTAAATAAGTCGGTTTGTCCTTGGGAAGATAAGGCACTGTTTCTTCCAAAATATAGTACATTTCATCATGGGTTTCACCAACTGCCAAACCGCCTACCGCATAACCGTCTAAATCCATTTCCGAAATTCTTTTTGCATGTTCTATCCTAATATCAGGATAAATTGCTCCCTGATTAATACCAAATAACATTTGATTTTTATTTATAGTATCCTCTAAAGAATTCAAACGATTCATCTCTGTTTTACAGCGTTCCAACCATCTTGTCGTCCTTTCTACCGAATTCACTACATAAGGACGTTCTGCTTTACTTGGTGGGCACTCATCAAATGCCATAGCGATTGTAGATGCAAGATTTGACTGAATCTGCATACTTTCTTCCGGTCCCATAAAAATCTTTCTTCCATCAATATGAGAATGGAAATAGACACCTTCTTCTTTAATTTTACGCAATCCGGCAAGGGAAAAAACTTGAAATCCACCAGAATCTGTAAGAATTGGCTTATTCCAGGACATGAATTTGTGCAGACCGCCAAGCTTTTTAATTATCTGATCACCAGTTCTCACATGTAAATGATACGTATTAGATAATTCAACCTGCGTTCCAATTTCTTCTAAGTCAGCCGTAGATACAGCGCCCTTAATCGCTGCAACAGTACCTACATTCATAAATACAGGTGTCTGAATCGTTCCGTGAACCGTAGTAACTTCTGCACGCTTTGCTCTGCCTTCCTGCTTCAACACTTTATACATAATCTTATTCTAAATCCTCCAAAAATTCTTCCAAAGTAATTTCTTTTTTCATTATAGCAGTCGCTGCTTCCTTGCCTACATACCGATAATGCCATGGTTCATATTGAATACCCGTTATATATTCTTTCCCTAATGGGTAACGCAGAATAAAACCATACTCATATCCATGTTCCTTTAACCAAAGACCGGCATCGGTTTCTCCAAATCCCATATCAAGAGAAGTATAGGTATTGCTTACGATATCAAGGGCAAGTCCTATCTGATGTTCACTTGCTCCAGGCACTGTAACTGTTATAGAGGCAATTCTATATGCTTCCATATATGAATATCCTTTGTCCATATAATAGTCAATCTTACGGTTGAACAACACCGTTTGTCTATTATAATCTCTGTATGGCGAACATATCATTAAATCAATGCCGTCCTTTTTAGCAGCCTCCAGCATTGCCATCAATTCATCAATAATTCTGACATCACACTTCATGGAACCTGTAATAGTTCCTAAAGTGAAGGTATAATCGTCTGGAACAGGGTGCTGCTTATTTACAAGTACAAGCTGCCAATCATCAGCAGAAAGCAAAGAACCTTGTTCTTCCCGGCTATCAAAACCTTCGCTAAGTTCATTGGCCTCTAAAATATCATCCAGTGAAAATTGATCAATTTCATCCTGAACATCTAGCTCTTCATTATCATATCCAATTATAACATCTTCGTCATCAAGTACTTCATCCTTTGATATACCTAGTTCAACCGGAACATAATCATAGTTTTCCTGTATTTCAGCCCACTCTGATTCATTTTCCATTGCAGTATTCTCTTCTTCCAGTATTCCGGGGAACGCAAAGCTGCTACTTATAATCGCAAATAACAGTATGGCAACCATACTTGAAAATTTCTTTTTATTATAGTAAAAATAAGCCCCTATATTGTAAAAAAAGACTACAAAAAGCAACGCCACGCTTAAAGGTAACTTTAAAAAACGGTTTTTCCTGATAGCCTGACGGTATTTACTTATTATATTTTCCTTCCATGATTTTTTCATACTCTCTCATCCCTAATGTACAAAGCAAGAATGAATTTCCCCTATAATATGTTTCATTCCAGTATTCCTTCGTAGATATCTTAACATAATAGTTAGCGGATTGCATTATAATTTATAAAAAAAATCAAAATTTTGTAGAATTACATAAATTTATAAAATATATTGTAGGTAAAGATTACACTTTATATACAATGCTATTACTATTTTGTATATAGTGCTCTTACGTACCGTTAGATGTACATATGATAAGTTGTTTAAACAATTTGCTTGATTTTGCCAATAGATATGAGTATGATAATAAACATAATTATTAATACAATTAATACAATAGAAAGGAAATAGATCATGTCCGGTTCAACATATGGAAATATATTTAAAATTACTACATGGGGGGAGTCACACGGAGCAGGTATCGGTGTTGTTATCGACGGCTGTCCCGCAGGACTTTCGTTATGTGAAGAAGATATTCAAAAATTTTTAGACAGAAGAAAACCCGGTAGTACTCAGTTTACAACACAGCGAAAGGAAGCTGATTCTGTTGAAATATTATCAGGTATCTTCGAAGGCAGGACTACAGGAACGCCAATCTCTCTTCTTGTAAGAAATACTTCACAACGTTCTTCTGATTACAGTGAAATTGCTTCTTATTACAGACCGGGACATGCTGATTATACCTTCGATATGAAGTATGGATTCCGTGATTATCGTGGTGGCGGACGTTCTTCCGGAAGAGAAACCATTGGTCGTGTTGCAGCAGGTGCCATTGCTTCCAAAATATTGGAAGAGCTTGGAATTACAGTTACTGCATACACAGAAGCAATTGGTCCTGTTAGCATTAATTCTGAACATTTTGATTTAGAAGAAGCCAGAAGGAATTCCACCGGCATGCCGGATGCTGATGCTTCTGCAAGAGCAGAAGATTATTTAAAAGAATGTATGGCAAATCTTGATTCTGCAGGTGGCATTGTTTCCTGTGTTGTAAAAAATCTTCCTGCCGGTATTGGAGAACCTGTTTTTGATAAGCTGGATGCTAATCTTGGAAAGGCAATTATGTCTATTGGTGCTGTCAAGGCTTTCGAAATCGGTGATGGTACAAAAGTATCTTCAGCAAACGGTTCCTCAAACAATGATTCTTTCTGTATGCAGGATGGAAAGGTTGCCAAGAAAACAAATCATGCAGGCGGCATCCTTGGGGGAATAAGCGATGGCTCTGATATCTTGCTTAAAGCTTATTTTAAGCCTACCCCATCTATATTTCAGGAGCAGGAAACAGTAAACCGAAACGGTGAGGACATTAAAATTCAAATCAAAGGTCGTCATGATCCTATTGTTGTTACAAGAGCTGTTGTTGTGGTAGAGGCAATGACAGCGATTACTATTCTGGATTCTCTTCTTCAAAATATGACTTCACGCATGGATGGAATTAAATCCTTTTACACGAAATAGAGGCATAATAAAAACCACCTTATGGTGGTTTTTATTCATTACTCTTCTATTTGATGGAAGATAATACAATTCGGTTGTTTTACCTTCATCTCAGGTCCATTCATTACGATAACATTCTTTCCTAAATCAATTGTAAAGAATGTCATAGTATCAGACTCGTGATTTAAACAAACCAAGTGTTTATTATCAGGGAAAAGGCAAGCATCCTTTGGATATTCTCCACTAATTGGAAGACAGAATCTTCTTGTTAACTCTCCATCTGCCTGATTGATTTCAAATAAGGAAACACTATTCTCTCCTGCATTCGAAGCCAGAATAAATCTTCCGTCTTCTGAGATGGTCAATGCACTGGCTGCAACACCTTGTGCTTCATACTTGTCGGTTGTAGGAATTGTCTGAATCTGTTCAAAAAATGGAAGTCCGTTTTCTTCTCTATATGTATAGGTATCAATGCAGTTCTTTAATTCACTGATGACATACATATATTTTCCATCTATTGAGAACTTAAGATGTCTTGGTGCTGACTCCTGTTCACAACGAATAATATCAACAGCCTTTAAAGTTCCTCTTTCATGGTCAAGTCTGTATACATTTACATAATCAATTCCAAGATCAGCCGCACACAAATACTTATTATCTCTTGTCATCTTAACACAGCTTATATGTGGGCGGAAGCTTCTCTCCGCAATGCTTCCAAGTCCTTTATGGAAAATTTCATCTGTAATGCTTCCAACAGCACCCGTTTCCTGATCAAGTCTTAACACAGTGATCTTTCCATCATGATAACCGGCACAGAACAAAAATTTATCATCATAATCGGTTGAAAGGTAACACCCTCTCATACCATTAATAGATGCCTTATTAATAAACTCAAGACTTCCATCCTTCAAAATATTAAAAGCTTCTACTCCGAAATCCGTAATAGAATACAGATATTTTCTATTGTGTGAAATTGTAACATAAGAAGAGTTTGTAATCTCAACTTCTGCCTTTTCCGACAAACGGCCTTTTTCCATATCAACGTCATATATTTTGATACCATGGTCATCTCCCATGGTATAAGTAGATATATAGGCTACATACTTTTGTTTTTCCATAATCTTTTGCCTCCAATCTGCGAATAAACATCTACCGTCATTCTACCATAATGTACTCTATTTGTTAAATGTTTTTTCAAAAAATGACATTGACTTTATGTAATTTACATGTATAATATTCATTGGATTTGTTTAGGATTATTAAACTTTGAGTTTATTATATCTTCTATGGCAATTATAAAACTTTAGAAATTAAGAATACATGATTCATAATTAAGGGGTGGATTATGGAAATAGGTAATAAGATTAAAGATTTACGGGTACAGAAGGGATTAACGCAGGAAGAACTGGCTGACCGGGCTGAATTATCCAAAGGATTTATTTCCCAGCTTGAAAGGGATCTGACATCTCCTTCTATTGCTACCTTAATTGATTTATTACAGGTATTAGGTACGACACCTAAGGAATTTTTTGATGATGCCGTGGAAAATCAGATTGTTTTCCACAAGCAGGATTATTTTGAAAAAAAGGACAACACGCTTGGAAACACTATTGAATGGATTATTCCCAACGCACAGAAAAATATGATGGAACCTATACGTGTAACGCTTGAGCAAGGTGGATCTACTTATCCTGACGTTGCACATGAGGGTGAAGAATTTGGATATGTTCTATCAGGATCCATACGGATTCATGTTGGTAATAGAAGCTACACTGCAAAGCAGGGCGAGTCCTTTTACTTTACACCAAGCTCCAGCCATTATATTGAATGTACGGGAAAAAACAAGGCTGTTTTTTTGTGGGTGTCAACACCGCCAAGCTTTTAAACTTACAATGGGAGGATAGATAATGAGCAATAAGCTGATAGATTTACAACACATTTCAAAATCCTATGACAACAGCATCATCCTTGATGACTTAAGTCTATATATCAGAGAGAATGAATTCTTAACTCTTTTAGGACCAAGTGGCTGTGGAAAAACTACTACATTGCGTATTATCGGAGGTTTTGAAACACCTGATCAGGGACATGTCATTTTTGGCGGTGAGGATATCACAAAACTCCCCCCAAATAAGCGCCAATTGAATACGGTTTTTCAAAAATATGCATTATTCACGCATATGACAATTGCCGAAAACATTGCTTTTGGTCTGAAAATCAAAAATAAATCAAAATCTTATATTGATGATAAAATCAAATATGCTTTAAAGCTGGTTAACCTTGATGGCTATGGTAATCGTATGCCGGACTCATTAAGTGGTGGGCAGCAACAGCGAATTGCCATTGCACGTGCTATTGTAAATGAGCCAAAGGTTCTTTTATTGGATGAACCCCTTGGGGCTCTTGACCTGAAGCTTCGCCAGGACATGCAATACGAACTGATTCGGTTGAAAAACGAGCTTGGAATTACCTTTATCTATGTAACACATGATCAGGAAGAGGCACTTACCATGTCTGATACGATTGTTGTTATGAATCAGGGATATATCCAGCAGATTGGAACACCTGAGCGCATCTATAATGAACCGGAAAATGCATTTGTAGCAGACTTTATCGGTGACAGTAATATTATAGATTCCGTTATGATACATGATGAACTGGTTGAAATCCTTGGTGCTAAATTTGCCTGCGTTGATAAAGGTTTTGGAAACAATACGCCGGTAGACGTCGTAATCCGTCCGGAGGATGTTGAACTTCTTGAGCCGGGTAAAGGTACCATGGATGGTGTTGTTACACATTTGATTTTTAAGGGCGTTCATTATGAAATGGAAGTCATGGCAAATGGCTTTGAGTGGCTTGTTCACTCTACTTCTATGTTTCCTGTAGGAACCAAGGTCAGCATCCATGTAGATCCATTTAACATTCAGATCATGAATAAGCCTGTTTCTGAGGATGAGGAGGCTGTTGCTATCGATGAATAAGAAATGGTTAGCTTCGCCCTATCTTTTCTGGGCAGTGGCATTTATCATCATTCCACTTTTCATGGTGGTATATTATGGCTTAACTGATAAAACAGGAGCCTTTACCCTGGAAAATATTATTGCTATTTCCACACCGGAGCACATTAAGGCACTTCTGCTCTCCTTGCTTCTTTCTGCAATCAGCACAGCAATCTGCCTTATCCTGGCTTACCCGCTTGCTATGATTCTTGTTGCTAAGCATGCAAGCAAAACGAGTTTTATGGTTCTGCTATTCATTCTTCCTATGTGGATGAATTTCCTGTTGAGAACGCTTGCATGGCAGACCCTGCTTGAAAAAAACGGTGTTATTAATGGTATTCTTTCCTTTTTACATTTGCCAACACAAAATCTGATTAATACACCAGGTGCCATTATTTTAGGTATGGTATATAATTTTCTGCCTTTTATGGTTTTACCAATTTATAATGTTCTTGCTAAAATCGACATAAATGTCATAAATGCAGCAAGAGATTTAGGTGCAAACAGTGTTCAAACTTTTGTGAAAATCACATTACCTTTAAGCTTTCCGGGAATTGCCAGTGGTATCACAATGGTATTTGTCCCTGCATTGACTACTTTCGTTATTTCCACTCTCTTAGGCGGAAGTAAGATTCTATTAATCGGAAATGTCATTGAGCAGGAATTCACAACGGCATCAAATTGGCATCTTGGAAGTGGGCTTTCGCTGGTACTTATGTTATTCATTTTGTTTAGTATGCTTATCAGCTCCTTATTTGACAAGGATGGGGAGGGTTCTGCATTATGATGAAAAACAATTTAACTTCTGAACGCTTCACTGCTATCCTGAAAAAGATTTATGTATTTTTGATTTTTGCATTTTTATATGCTCCCATTGTTACCTTGATGGTCTTATCCTTTAATTCAAGCAAGACACGGTCAAAATGGGGTGGTTTCACTTTAAAATGGTATTCTGAATTATTTGAGAATGATGCCATTTTGAAAGCATTCAGCAATACCATGATTATAGCATTTTTATCAGCACTATTTGCAACCATTCTTGGTACTGCCGCCTGTATTGGAATACGTAATATGAAGAAAAAGCATCAGGGTATCATCATGGGAATTACCAATATTCCAATGTTGAATGCAGAAATTGTAACCGGTATTTCACTTATGCTTCTGTTTATTTCACTCGGCGTAAAAACCGGATTTACAACCGTTTTATTATCACACATAACGTTTAACATTCCATATGTCATATTAAACGTTATGCCTAAATTAAAACAGGTAAATAACAGCACTTATGAAGCGGCACTTGACTTAGGCGCTTCCCCTGTATATGCATTTTTCAAGGTAGTATTTCCAGACATTCTTCCCGGAGTTTTTTCCGGATTCCTAATGGCATTTACCATGTCATTGGATGATTTTATCATTACGCACTTTACAAAAGGAGCCGGTCTTGATACGCTTTCCACAAAGATTTATACAGAGGTAAAGAAAGGTATCAAACCTGAAATGTATGCACTATCTACATTGATTTTTGTTACTGTATTGGTTTTATTAATTCTAGTGAACAAAATGCCTGATACAAAGGTAAAAGACAAAGCATAAAATGAGGAGGAATCTTATGAAAAAATCAATTTTACTTGCAAGTATCGCTGCTGTCGGAGCAGTGGCTCTTAGTGGCTGCGGATCTTCCAAAAGTGAAAATGGAGAAGTAATCGTATACAATTGGGGCGAATATATCGATCCCGAAGTATTAGAGCTTTTCGAGGAAGAAACAGGAATCAAGGTTGTTTATGATGAGTTTGAAACAAATGAAACTATGTATCCAAAGATAGAAGCCGGTGCTTCCCAATATGATCTTGTCTGTCCTTCTGACTATATGATAGACAAAATGATTCAAAACGGATTGCTTGCAGAATTGAACTTTGATAACATTCCAAATGCAAAGCAGTATATCGGAAATGAATATTATGAGCAATCCAGGGAATTTGATCCCGAGAATAAATACAGCATCCCATATTGTTGGGGGACAGTCGGCATTCTCTATAACAAGACTATGGTTTCTGAGCCAATCACAAGCTGGGATGTACTCTGGGATTCACAGTATGAAAATAACATTTTAATGCAGGATTCTGTAAGAGATGCTTTTATGGTTGCTTTAAAAAGAAATGGTAATTCCATGAACTCAACGGACGATGCCGAGCTTACTGCTGCAAAGGACTCTCTGATTGAGCAAAAACCGCTTGTTCAGGCCTATGTCATCGATCAGGTACGTGACAAAATGATTGGAAACGAAGCTGCCATCGGTGTTATCTATTCCGGTGAAGCAATCTATACACAACGTGAAAATCCTGATCTTGTATATATCATTCCGGAAGAAGGAACAAATCTTTGGATTGATTCATGGGTTATGTTAAAGAATGCACCAAACAAAGAAAATGCAGAGAAATTCTTAGACTTTTTATGCAGACCTGAAATTGCGTTGAAAAACTTTGAATACATTACTTATTCTACTCCAAATACAGGAGCAAGGGAAATGATTGAAGACGAAGCCATCAAGAATTCCCCAATCGCCTTCCCTGATTTATCTCAATACAATAATATTGAGACCTTCCAGTATCTTGGTGAAGAATTTGATGAAAAGCTAAACGAGCTTTGGAAACAAGTTAAGTCAAACTAATATTTTTACAGTAAGAAGGGCATACAAGTTTGTTTTCTTGTATGCCCTTCTTATTCCTATACTATTCCTTAGATGAACGTTCTTCTATCATCTCTTCTAACTTTTCCTTAAAAACAGACTCAATAAAATCTGGTTTTTCATTCGTATAAAAGCAATAATTATTTGACATTTCTACTCCATTTTTGTCAAAATATACAGTGACATCTTCGTCAGTATTTATAGTCGTAAGCCACCCATATATGCCGGAAAGTGTTTCATGATTGACCAGATTCGGCAATATTTCGCGTATATTTTCTTGATCAGTATACTCTAATTCAATGAAATCATCAAATTTTGTATCTACCATAACAGCCATTTCCTGACCATTTCCATCTTCTGTTAATTCATCATAATATTTTTCTATGATAATTTTCTTCACCTGATTTTCTGAAAGCGTATCTGTAAAATCAAATCCATACTCTTTTAACAATGTGATTGTTGCAGTAAAATCAGGATATATCTTATAGCCTTCTTCACGACCACCATATTCATATCTGGAATATCCTTTTAACCGAAAATCAATATTGCCTAATGGTGCAACATGCATCACATCATCCAGGGTCAACTTCTTGATATCGCTCTGATATGCCTCTAATAACCTTGCCTGTCTTTCAGGTGAAAGTAATACTTCTCCCCGAAAATCATTACTTATACACTCAATGCCTGAATACTCTTTCTTCCATCCATTTGTAAGAATCGGGAATGCACCAAGTTTATATTCAGGATCATCAAAAATATCCGCAAGCAGACTCAGAGTATCTTCATCCGATATATCAATATAATATTGGCGATATATATTATTTCCGTTCTTTTTTGTGAACTGAAAGGTTACCATACGATAGTTTTCTTCCTGCTCCAATATCTCCTGATATTCCGGAGTATCTTCTATTCCTTCATAATAGTCATATTCTATCATAGTCAAGCCATCCGAAGCAGCCTTCCTTGCAAGTTCCATTGCACTGGGATTATCAATGATATTCATATGTTCAAAGCGATATCTTGTACCATCATAATAGCTATAGCCATTTCGGGCTGTACGTTCTTCCAGATAGATCGTCATCAAACCATTAATAGACACAGCACACCCATCAAGCTCCTGTTCTTTCGGAACATAAGTATTATATCCTAATACATCATTTTTAAAAATAAGGATGATAAGAGCAAGGCATACTCCGTTAAAAATCATCTGTTTCCAATGGTATAATGCACATCTGATATCTAATCGGAATATTACCTCCATAACAAGAGAAAATACAAGGAAGCCAAAAATAACGCCAAATACAAACCAACCGAAGGACTCAGAATCTGCCATGGCACGGATAAAAAATCCGCATAGTACAGAGACAGGCAATACAACAATCGATTTGATAAAGGGTTCTGTTATTCCAAATGCAATCGGCTTTCCTGCCGCCTCTGTTGCTCTTTTACGATACACCAAAACACTAATTACCGTAAAAACAAGAATAGCAATTAAGATAACGCAGGAGTAAGGTATGATGCTGCGATAACTAAAGCCGATATTTTGTTCTCTATATTCATATGACTTGCTGTATAACTTAATCAGCATTCCGATTGGTGAGAAAGCCCATAGCTGTTCTCCGTATGAACTAACATATGTGTGAAAAAAGGTTTCATATAATGCTTCCTTTATAGCAGAAAGAATCGTGCTGTAGCCAACCAGAACACAACCTCCAAGAATACTGATAATCATATTTCCGGTCAGGCAGATAACGAAAATACATAAACTGTATATCAACAGAAAGCATACTATCTGGATTCCAAGAAAACCAATGGCATTCACCAAGCCATGTCTACTGAAAGCACTGTTACTCAAACTGATAAAAAGGCAAAAAAGTATATGCAGGGTAAATGGTATGATAAACATAAAAATTCCTGAAAGATATCTGGCAAAAAACAAGACTTCTCTTTTTACCGGCATACTATGAAAAGTATCAAGCTGCTTTCTGGAATGTAAATATGCATATCCACTGAATGCACAAACTGCTGCAACAATTCCTGTCATAAACAATATGATGACATTCATGTCAGGTGAAAAGAATTCATTCGCTATATAATGCTTCATATCATAGGAATAGTTCGATGGGTATCGTTTCATATAATCGAGAGAATTGAGTAATGGCACTTCCATACTCAGCAAAAAAACAATAAATATAATAATCGGACACCAGATTCTCTTTTTGAAATCCTGCCATATCAGCTTAAAAAATAAGTTTTTTGATGTCATATCCTACTACCTCCGTCTCACTGATAAAGATTTCCTCTAAGGATAATGGCAATACCTCTGCAAAAAGCGGCGAGAATGCATTCACCATAGCCATAATGTCATCTTTCTTACCCCTTGCTGTAATCAGGTTTAAGGTACCACGCTTTTCTGCCTTCACAATATCTAAAACTTGTAGAAGTTCCGCCTCATTCTCCTGATTTTGGAAGACACATTGAATCGTATGGATATTAAGTTTCATCTCTTCAAGATCCTTCTGCATCAGAACTCCTCCCTGATGCAGAATTCCTACGCAGTCACAGATATCCTCCAATTCCCTAAGATTATGTGATGCAATGACAGGGGTAAAATCTCTATTGGTAAGTTCACCGGCAAATATACTCTTTACTGCCTGACGCATAACAGGATCAAGTCCATCAAAAGTTTCATCACAAAATAGATATTTTGTATTTGCACATACACCAAGCAAAACAGAAAGCTGCTTCTTCATCCCTTTCGAAAACGTATTAATCTTCCTCTTAGGATCAAGCTGAAATTTATCAAGAAGACTTTTAAACCGAGTCGAATCAAATTCCGGATAAAAATCATGATAAAAATGCATCATTTCTATAGGATTTGCATTTACAAGATAATACTGGTCATCAGATATATAAAAGATATCTCTTTTTGCTGCTATATTTTCATATACAGGTCTTTCATCAATTAAAATCTCACCACTATCGGGTTTTAATACACCACAAAGCATTCTAAGAAATGTACTCTTACCCGCTCCATTGGTACCAATTAACCCAAATACTTCTCCCTTTTTTATTGTAACCGAAACATCCTTGACAGCGTCTATCCTATCAAAGTGTTTACATACATGAGTCGCTGCTATCATCTCGTTCAATCACTCCTTTTCCTCATTTACTGCAACTATATTAGTACCCTAATAGTTACTATTTACTTATGATTCTTTACATGCTCAATGGCAGTTGTCATCATTTTGCCAAGTTCTTCTCCTGTTATTCCTGCCAACATTGCATTACTCACACACCTTTCCAGTTCTTCCTGAATTTCCTTACGCTTATGGTCAGCCCCTTTCATAGAATCACTGACAAAACTTCCTTTTCCTTTCAGCGTATAGATATATCCCTGCCTCTCAAGTTCCTGATATGCTCTCTGTATCGTATTAGGATTCAGAGATAGTTCCATTGCAAGATTTCTGACAGAAGGCATCGGAGAATTTGGCTCCAAAGCGCCACATAGAATCATCTGCTGTAATTTCTCAATGACCTGCTCATAAATAGGTCTTCTATCTTTATAATCAATCAGAATCACTATTCACCTTCTCCTTTCATAACTGTACTAATACATTTAATACAGCTATATTATACAATTTTGTTATCATATGTCAATAAATAATTTTATATAAGTCAGAAAATTAAAAAAACTTTCGTGCACTCAAGATAAATAACTTCTCTTTGCACGAAAGTTCTTTATTTCATAGGAAATTCCTATAAAATATGTAATTTATATTTCTCCTGCTTCATACAGTTCATTTGCGTAACGCACAGATCCCATTGCATCCTTTGAATAGAAATCTGCACCTATCATATCTGCATATTCCTGAGTTAATACAGCTCCACCTACCATAACACGGCAATTTACATTATGCTTTCTTAAAAGTTTAATCGTCTCTTCCATATTGACAACTGTCGTCGTCATCAATGCGCTTAATCCAACAAGACGGATATTGTTTTCCTGTACCGTCTTAAGAATCAGCTCCGGATCAACATCCTTTCCAAGATCTATCATCTCAAATCCATAATTCTCAAGAAGAGTTTTCACAATATTCTTACCGATATCATGAATGTCACCTTTTACCGTTGCGATGACTATCTTTCCCTTGGCTTCACTCTTCTTCCCTTCCTTCGATAATATCTTCTTGATTGCTTCAAAGGATGCTTTCGCCGCATCAGCGCTCATCAATAACTGTGGGAGGAACATTTTCTTTTCTTCAAAACCCTTCCCTACTACATCAAGTGCCGGTATCAGCTTCTCATTAATGATTGTCAGGGAATCCGTTCCTCCCTCAAGCAGCTTTATGGTTGCCTGATATGCACTTTCCGTCAATCCTTTTATAATCGCCTCATCTAACGCTAACTCTTTATTCTTGCCCGACTCTGCCACTTTAGGCTGTTCTGCCGTATTTCCACATTTTTCAATATACTCCATACATTGATCATCTTCGCCAATTAATGCATTAAAGCTATAATATGCTGACATCAGCAAATCACTGGATGGATTTACAATACCAGCACTTAAGCCATTTTGTAAAGCCATGGTGAAAAATGTTGTGGTAACCTTTCCTCTCTCAGGAAGTCCAAAGGAAATGTTAGAAACACCAAGTACGGTATGGATACCCATCTCATAACGGATTCTTCTAAGAGCTTCCAATGTAATCAAAGCATTATCTTTTCCAGTACTAATGGTCATAACCAATGCATCCATGACAAGATTCTTCTTTGGTATTCCATAGCTTTGAGCTGTCTTTACAATTTTTTCGGCAACAGCAAGACGTCCTTCTACTGTTTCCGGTATACCGCTTTCATCTAAACACAAGCATACAACAACGGCGCCATACTTCTTTGCAAGAGGGAATACACTTTCCATGGATTCCTGCTTACCATTTACGGAATTAAGCATTGGCTTACCATTATAGCAGCGTAATGCTCTTTCCATAGCAATAGGGTCTGACGTGTCTATCTGAAGCGGTAAATCAATAATCGCCTGAATACCCGTTACTGCCTCTTCCATAAGCTGTGGTTCATCAATTTCAGGAAGACCCACATTCACATCAAGAATATGAGCTCCCTTTTCCTCCTGCGTAAGACCTTCCCTGTAGATATATTCCATATCATGATCGCGAAGTGCCTGCTTGAACTTTGATTTTCCGGTTGGATTGATTCTCTCACCGATAATCAGCGGCTTTCTGGTAAAATATACAGCATGATTATATGAAGAAACTACCGTAAGGTTCTTATCCGTAATCGGACACAGCTTCATATTTTTACATGTTTCAACTACTCTTCTGATATGCTCCGGTGTCGTACCACAGCAGCCACCAACAGCACTTGCTCCATGTTCGACCAAAAACTTTACTTTCTGCGCAAATTCTTCCGGTTCTACGTTAAAGACTGTCTTTCCGTTAACTACAGAAGGCAGTCCTGCATTTGGATTAATGACGATTGGAATTGAACAACATGCAGTCAGTTCCGGTAAAAGCTTAAGCATCTGTTCCGGTCCAAGACCGCAGTTAAAGCCAATAGCATCAACACCAAGACCTTCCAGCATGGCTGTTGCGGATGCAACATCACCACCTGTCAAGAGCTTTCCGTTCTCATCAAAAATCATGGTCACAACAACAGGAAGATCACTGTTTTCCTTCGCTGCAAGAACAGCTGCTTTAATTTCATAGGAATCGCTGACTGTTTCGATCAATATAACATCTGCGCCTGCTTTGTCACCTGCAAGAATCACTTCCTTAAAAGCCTGATAAGCCTCTTCAAAAGGAATTTCACCCAATGGCTTTAATAGCTTTCCAAGAGAACCGATGTCTAAGGCTGTGTACATATCAGGAAGCTCATCTTTTTTCTTTCCTTGAGCAACAAGTTCGTCCTTTACTTCTAAGATAGCATCCTTTACAATTCCGATACCTGCTGTTACAAGCTGTTCAACCGTATACTCCATATCTTTGCATTTGAAGGTATTGACTCCAAAGGTGTTGGCACTGATCACGTTAGCGCCAGCCAGCAGATATTCCTTATGCACCTGCTTGATCTTGTCCGGATGAAGGATATTCCATGTTTCAGGGATTTCTCCCGTTTTTAATCCTCGGGATTGTAATTCGGTACCCATCGCACCATCAAAAAACAGTATTTCTTTTCCAAGTTTTTCTTTAATCTTCATATCTAAATTCACATCCTGTATTCTTGCAGGTACTGCACTTTGCTATATGGCATCCCTGCTTATTTTTTGTTAATCCTATAAAGGCAGTTACACTTTTAGTAGGGTACATAAGTAAACTGTCTGTCAGTGTTAATCCAAGTCGTTTTGTACATTCAAGACATTGAAAAATTGTTTTCTGTGCGCCTAATGGCAAATCACCATAGCCGGGGCTGAATCTTGGCTTTATATAATCTCCCTCAGCCATAACCTGTTGTCTGATTTCTTCCTGTATCAGATTGCAATATGCTTCAATCGTTGCTGCACCACTTGCCTGTGCTGCTGATGCTTTTGCCATATTTGCAATCTCATAACGCTGTAACAGCTTGTCTGCCTCAATCCCTAATGTTGCTGCCATTAAAATGACCTTATGGCAACCATTGAGATTCTCTGCCAAATTCATGCTTGTAAAAATTGCAACATCATTATGTTGTTCATCAGACAATCGTATTGCATCTTCCTGTATGCTACATTGATAACCCTGATAAAGATATTTGGGCTGAATCACCCGAGTCAATTCCCTCAAAACCTCTTCTATCATTTGACAGACTGTTTCATCAGGAGTTTGTCCACGATATCCAAGATATCGATATATCTCTCTTCTGTTTATGTCTTCTATTTTGAGCTTCATATATGCATCCTTTATCGTATTTCTGATAAATTCTTAAAAATAGCACCTGCAACATCAGGTTTATTCATAGTATAAATATGAATATTATTCACACCATTTGCAATCAAATCTATAATCTGTTCTGTTGCATAAGCAATTCCAGCCTGCTTCATTGCAGCAGGATTATCTGAGAATCTGTCTACAATAGCCTTAAAACGTGGTGGAACATTATTTCCCGACAAAGAGATAATCCGCCTAATCTGTGTTGCATTCGTTACCGGCATAATTCCTGCAACAACAGGTACATTAATATTCTTTTTCAATATTTTATACATAAAATTGTAATATATGCCGTTGTCAAAAAACATCTGTGTAGTAAGGAAATCACAACCAGCATCTACCTTTTCCTTCAGATGTTCAATATCTTCCTGCATGGTGGCGGCTTCAGGATGTCCCTCCGGATAGCATGCTCCTCCAATACAAAAATCTCCAAGGCTCTTTACATCTGCGATCAGCTCTGAAGCGTGCTTATATTGGTTTGGTAATGGAAAATCCGCATTTTCCGGTATATCACCACGAAGTGTCAGAATATTTTCAATCTTCTTTGCTTTTAATTGTTCTACCACTTCATGTACTTTCTCTCTGGTAGAAGAAGCACATGTCAAATGGGCAAGTGCAGGAATTTCATTTTTATTTTGTATTTCATTTGCAATATCTACTGTATAATCACTTGTCCCGCCTGTTGCGCCATAGGTAACACTCATATAGGAAGGTTTTAATATAGCTATTTCCTGAACTACCTGTTTCACATTTTCTAACTGATGTCCCTGTTTAGGCGGGAACAGTTCGCAGGATATATGTACCTGCTCGTCCTTTAATACATCTATGATTCTCATATGTTCTCCTATATCTTATTTTAGTAGCAGGAGGAAACGCCAGACTCTGACGTTTCCTCCCAGACTTACTCGCTTTTGTCCTCACATCCACATGTGTTCTGACTTTGAAAACCACTAAATGGTCTTGGTTGCACAAAATCGTCATCACAGCCACATGGAGTCTGAATCGTTCTTGTAAATCCCTGTTTACAATCCTTATCATCTCTGCGGCCACATCTGGAATCGTTGTCGTTATCACAATCCCTTCTGCATCCACACATGTTGGTACCATTGCTGAAACACATATTTCCATGGTTACAGCAGAGTAATAAAAATACTAAAATCCAACAGTTAAACATTTCATCAACTCCTTTGTATTACTATATGAAGCTGATGACATTTGGTTACTGTTTAACTATATTTCTTTTCTTACCACGAACCATTTCATTGCGAACATACCGAAAGGTTTTCTCTTCTCCTTCCTCTGCCAGCATATGAAGAAGGAATTCCAAAGTTTTTCTTGTATCCTCATGCATAAAATCACATGCTCTTCCTTTTTCATAATACTGTAAGGGCATATCATCTTTATAATGATTCTGATTATAATTCTTTGAAGCAGCAACACGATCAATAAACATTTCAATGATATATTTATCCGGCATTCTTGCAGGAACAATTCCCTTTCCATCATGTGAACTGTAATCCAGCCAATATTCATAATGATGCTTATTCCTGCCTTTATGATGAAGCCACGCAGAAGAATATCCTATGTCCTTTCTTTCTGCATTATTTGGACTTTGCGTTCCCTGATAATACTTTGCTCCAACCAGGAACTCACTTGGCATATACTTTGACATATCATGAACAATTCCCTGCCAATACAAACCAACGTAAAAGCAACCCTTTAATACAAGCAGCTTATGATGTGTAATTGTTTTAAAATGTTTCCATATATGCACTATTTCTTACCTGCCGTTCTTCTGACTTTTTTTGCTCTTCTTCCAATCAAAATCTTAATACTCCTCGGATTTACCTCCACCTGATTCTGTATTGTCGTATTCTCAACCGATGAATCTGTATCATAAACGGTTTCCCAACTGTACCCTCCCGGCAGGGATGGCAACGCAAATTTATGAATTTCCCAATGCATATTATACGCAATGTAAATCATGTCATCTTCCTGTTTACCTGCTTTTCTTGCATATTGCCCGCAATACATCATAGCAACATGTCTGTTATAGTTACTTAAATCTATCTTCCATGCCTCTTCTCCATGATAAGATAAATCAGGGCATCCAAGTCCAAATCGATCTGACATGGTAAATTCCTCTGATGAGTGAAGAATTGGATGACTTTTTCGAAACTGTATCAAATTTTTCACAAATTCAAAATATTCTTCATTTCTTTTTATTAATCTCCAGTCCAGCCAGCTTGTCTCATTATCAAGACAATAGCAATTATTGTTTCCGTTCTGACTATTTCCAAACTCATCACCTGATAACAAAAGAGGTGTTCCCTGAGCTGTCATCATAAAGGTCATGGCATTTTTCATCTGTTTTTTTCTAAGACTCAATATTGCCTTTTTACGTGTTGTTCCTTCAATTCCGCAATTCCAACTGAAATTATAATCCGTACCGTCCTGATTATTTTCTCCATTCGCTTCATTATGCTTTTTGTCGTAGGACACCAGATCATGAAGCGTAAAACCATAGTAATTGGTGATATAATTAATAATTCCACACTTGGGATGATAATTCTTCATATGATACTGGAAGGATTTTAGCATATCAGCATCACCCTTTAAAAACTTTCGCATATCATACATAAAATCATCTCTATAAAACCCAAGATTTTTATATTGCGGAAGTTCCTTTTCCGGATATATATCCGAAATAATAAAATCCTCACACATAAGCTTTGTATTTGCAAAAAGCGGTTCTGTTGCAAGTAAAGTTACCGGAAGTCGGCTTCCCTTTAAGTGAATTCCATCAATGCGGTACTCCAAAACCCAGTGTTTTAATATCTCTAAAATATAGCCTTGTTTGATATCATCGGGAAAATAGAACTGCATGATTACTTCAATTCCATTTTTGTGAAATTCTCTCACCATTGTCTTGAAAGACTGAATCGGATTGCCACTTGCTGAATAAGAAGCCTTAGGCGCAAAATAATATGCTTTCTTATATCCCCAATAATTAAGCCTTGTACTGACATCCTTTTTCTGTTCATCAGATATTTTCTCATCAAAATGTTCTACCTGGTATTCAATTGTTTTGCGCGTCTCATCACGCTCACATTCCTCAAATTCATATGCCGGCATCAGCTCAATTGCTGTTATTCCCAACTCTTTTAAATACGGAAGTTTTTCTACCAGGCCTTCAAAGGTTCCCTTCTGTTTTACCTTTGAGGATGCATGCATCGTAAAACTTCTCACATGAAGACAGTAAAAAATACTTTCATGATATGGAATATGAAGCGGATTTGTCTTCTGCCAGTCAAACTGTGACTGATAGAACCCTCCCCTTAAAGAAACAGGTTCTTTTTCTGCTTTTTTCCAGATTTCATTACCAAGAATACATTTTGCATAAGGATCTACAATTTGCTTCTCACTGATATAAAAATTATATTCATACTCCTCTGCCAAAAGACCTTCTACAAAGAAACAGGAAATGTTGCCTATCCGGTGACTTTTTTCAAATGGGATTTTCTGCGTCAGACCAGAATTTTTTTGATACAAAATGAGTCCACATTCGTCCTCAGCTCTATTTACCATGGAAAAATTAATTCCATTATTCTTTATTGTTGCTCCTAATGGATATGGCTGTCCTTTTTTTACTCTTAATTGTCTCATGAATATCCTCACTTTTATTCGCAAGCAAACTTTTACATTCTATGGTTTACTATAACACAAAATGGAAGTAAATCCTAGTATCTTATCATATTTCCAATATTTCATTTTTAAATTATCTTGCCTATTTGCTCCTATTTCGATAAAATATATAGTAAAGACTTTCCATTTATGTCTTTATTTAACATTGTCAATACAAAATATTTTATGAAAGGAATATAAAAATGAATAATAACAAGGCGAATGGCTATGATGATGAGGAAATGACTGTTGATTTAGAACTGGATGATGGCGAAAAAGTCACCTGTGCAATTATCACCATCCTGACAGTTGATAAAAAGGACTATATCGTTCTCCTTCCTTTGGATGAAGACGGAAATAACGAGGATGGCGAAGTTTGGTTCTATCGTTATTATGAAGATGAATCCAATCCTGATGCAGAACCGCAGCTTGAATACATTGATGACGATGAGGAATATGAAAATGTTGCGGATGCATTCGACGAATATCTTGATAATGTAGAATTTGATGAAGTTGTAAATGACGAGGAAGAATAATCATTTATAATTATTCAGGTTATAGGGAGGTTTAGACAAATGGATGACAATGAAAAAGCTCTTATATTGGACAAATCATATACCTGTCCTATCTGTGATAAAAAGATTAAAGTAAAGACCGTGAAAACAAACGTTGCAAAATTTGTTGGAACCGGACCAGACTTACGTCCTTTCCATAGCAATATCAATGTAACAAAATACGAGGTTGCTTCCTGTAATTTCTGTGGTTACACTGCACTCATCAAAGACTTCCCAAATACCACACAGACACAACGAAAATTACTTCGTGAACGAATTCAGGCAAATTACAAATCTCATGACGAAGTGCCCTGTGATACCTACTCCGTTGAAACTGCCATTAGCAGAATGAAAATGGCTCTACTATGTACCGTATCAAAAGGTGGTAAAGAAGGTGAGATAGGGAACCTCTGTTTAAAGATTAGCTGGCTTTATCAGGATTTAGCAGACGAATTATCAGAAAATGAACCTTCCTATGAAGAAAAGAAGGAAGCTTATCTTGCAGAAGCCCACAATCAGGCAATGAATGCATATGATCATCTTACCAAAGCCAGAATGAGTGAAGATTATCCAATTGCTGGCATGAACGAAACAACTCTTGATTATCTTCTCTCCTATCTTGCTTATGAAAAAGGAGAATATCAGACAGCAATGCAGTACCTTTCCGGTGTTGTTACCACAAGAGGTATCAGCTCCCGCCTGAAGGATAAATGTCTTGAGTTAAAAGAAATGATTTCGCCAAAGTTGCACGAAGGCGAAAACGAAAACGAAAATGAATAGATCAAGAATTCACTTTTATTTCTTGAATAAACCGGGATGGCAGGATGTTTCCTGCCTCCTTTTCTTTTACGCAAAATAGAAAAAGTTTTTCCTTGGCCCTGGTCATAGCGACAAAGAATATTCTTCTCTCTTCTTCAATCTGCGCATCTGTGATTGCTTTTTTGTGAGGTATGCGCCCTTCATTGATATCCGGTAAAATAACAATAGGCCATTCTAATCCCTTAGAGGCATGCATTGTAACAATATGAATGGCATCTTTCTTCTCTTTCCCTGCCTGCTCCAGTCTTTCCTCATAATGCTCTATATAGCATATCCATTCTTTTATAGTTTCAAATTCTTTTGCACTCTCCTGTAAGCCATCCAGTTCCTCTTTCCATTGTTCAAAGGATGCTCCTGCTTCTTTTGCTTTTTCTATTAAATACTCCTCATATCCAACGCCTTTTCTAATAAAATTCACTGCCGCAAAAGGACTCATGCCTTTGATAAATCCCAGTTGTTCATACAAATGTATGATATTGTGTATTACATATTCTTTATCTCTATTATTTTGTAATAGCTCCTGCATGGAAAAACTATGCATTGGCACAGTATCACGCCGAATATATCTGACCGGTTTGTTCATAATTCGATAAAATGATTTCAAATCCTTTTGCTCTAATGCATACTTTAAATAAGCTATGATATCCTTTGCAATTGTACTATCATAAATATTTTTCAATTTCTCATTCATTTGAAATGGTATATTCTCCTGAACCAGCTTTTCAGCAGTAATCACAGCATGCGTATTCGTACGATAAATAATTGCAATATCATGATAACGTGCCTCAGGTTGTTTCATATATTGCTTTATAAGCAGAACGATATTCTTTGATTGTTCCTGCCTTGATTCAAAATAGCATAAACGTACGCCATTTCTATCCTTATTTATTGCCTCTACCATTTTAGGAAATCTCTTTTGATTATGGGAAATTAACTGGTTTGCACTTTCTACAATATCACTTTTACTCCGATAATTAATATTTAAGAGTACTTGTTCTACATTTGGATAATCCTCTCGAAAATGTAACATGATTTCAGGATTCGAACCACGGAAGCCGTAGATTGCCTGGTCATCATCTCCTACTATAAACAAATTATTTAATGGCTTTGCCAGCATTTGTATAATTTTATATTGTAATGGATTAATGTCCTGAAATTCATCGATTAAAATATACTGGAATCTCTCCTGCCATTGCTTTACAATATCAGGCCTGCTCTTTAATAGTTTGTAACATAATAATACCATGTCATCAAAGTCTACTTTTTTCTTCATAGCCATCCTTTTACAATACTGCTGATATATATAGGAAAAGATTTCCTCAGAACACACATCACTTTTATATTCTTCCAGCGATAAGTTACTGTTTTTCACTGTGCTGATTTCTGAAAGTAACCTTTGTATATGTTCACCGGAATCATCCGATTCAAAATGAAAGTTGTCATTTTGGGGGATTGTTTCTATTATTTCACTCAATAGGATTTTTTTCTGTGTTTCTTTCATGATACTGGAAGCATCAAAAGAATAGGTTTGTTTTAAGATTTGGAAAAAGATTGCATGAAACGTACCAAAATTAACCGGATAAATTTTATCTTCCGTCATACTACAGAAACGCTTCTGCATTTCTAATGCGGCCGCTTTCGTAAAGGTAATAACAAGAATGTGATCCGGTCTTACCTGATGTTCTTCAATTAGATATTTGATACGTTGGGTAATAACGAGAGTTTTTCCGGAGCCGGGACCGGCTAAGACTAGCATCGGTCCCTCTCCGTGAGTAATTGCTTTAGACTGGGCTTCGTTTACATTCAGATTATGCATTCTGTAGTAATTCAATACCCTTCTTGATTCTTTTTATAGATTCTTCTTTTCCCAAAACTTCCATAATCTCTGTTGCTCCGGCAGGAGTCATCTGCATACCGGATACTGCAGTTCTGATAGGCCACATAACATAACCGTTCTTTACATCTTTTTCAGCCACATAAGATAACAATAACTGATATAGAGCATCATTGCTGTAATCCTCCTGTGCTTCTAACATAGGAAGAATATCTATTAATACCTCAAGAGAAGATTCTGCTGTCGTTTTCATCTTCTTATGTGTATACATAG
>JALEWA010000248.1 GCA_022788085.1 Lachnospiraceae bacterium | reverse complement strand
TTTATGCGATTGAATTCCACACAAGGTCTTCCGGATCAGGCAGTAGCGGCCAACTTTGATTATGTGTTTATTACGATATCTTTGAACCGTGATTTTCACATATCTAAGCTGGAGCGTTACCTGACTGTTTCCTGGCAGAGTGGAGCAACACCGGTAATTATCCTTACAAAAGCAGATATTTGTGAAGATAAGGAGTTTTATCTTTCGCAGGTAAATAAAATAGCCCCAGGTGTAGATGTTTATTGTGTAAGCTCACGAACAGGGGAAGGATTTTTACAGTTGGAATCCTGTTTCCAAAAAGGGAAAACGGCAGTGCTGCTAGGTTCTTCCGGTGTTGGTAAATCTTCCTTTGTGAATACATTATTAGGAAGAAATCAGATGCTTACAGGAGGAATCAGAGAGGCTGATGCACAGGGAAGACACACTACTACGTATAAGCAATGTATTTTCCTGCCGGATACAATACACTTGCCAAATGGAGAGTGTATGACCGGAGGAGGGCGCATTATGGACACGCCGGGAATGAGAAAGCTTATTGTTACAGATATCGAAGAAGGTAAAGAAAAGTCCTTTGAGGATATCGAAGAGTTGATTTCAGGCTGTAAATTTTTAGATTGCCGGCATAAATCAGAGCCGGGTTGTGCGGTAAGGGAAGCATTGGAAAATGGAACGCTGAATCCGAAGCATTGGAAAACATATCTTGATTTACAGCGTGAAGAGACGTATGCAAAAGAACGTAAGAAAGTCATGACAAAGCGAACAGAAAGAACAAGAAGAGATATGTCAAGAAGGAGATAAGAAAGGCAAGGTTATTCAGATGGAACAGATAAGAAATAAAATCAGAGAAGCAGAACAGGCATGGAAAGAGGTATTTTCTGTAGAAAAACCGTTTAATGCAAATTTGCATAGATGGCAGGACGAGGTATTGTATGATATGTATGACCACAATCAGTTTGTGCCAATAGGAGAGGTTACAAAAGAAGATTTGGAGAAGGCTTTTGCCTATCAGAAGGAGCAGGGCTGGGATTTCTTAAAATATGATTCCAGAGAGAAGCTGGATAGTGCAATTGTGAATGAGTTTGGACTTGAGGAATGTGAGATTTATACAATGCTTTTATCGAAGAAAGACACAACTGCATGGAAGACGAACTCTAAGGTAGTGGTTAAGGATATCAAAGAAGATGATATTGGGAATGACATTAAGGAACTGGAAATCAAAAACTATGCGTCTGTCTACGGACTTGATTTTACAGAAAGAAAAATGAATTACTACATAAAGAAGGCAAAGGAAACAGAGGGATTTCATTACCTGGCTGCCTATTTGGATGGAAAAATTGTGGGTACATGTTATGTATTTGCAAAATTTGGTTATGTTGTTATGGATTCTCTTATTGTGAATGAAGAGGCAAGAAAACAATATGTGGCAACTACCATGATGAAGTATATCACAGAGAAGTTTGATGAGAGGATGTTTTTACATGCTGATGCTGACGATACCCCAAAGGATATGTATGCGAGAATGGGATTTGAGGTAGTTGATTCTTTATTTGAATATTGCAAGACATGGTAGAAAGGGATGGTTATTTATATGACAAAGGAGCAAATGAGACAAATATTAGAACAGCAGTTGGCAACGGATTACGACTGCTCTATAGAAGAGGTACAGAGCAATCAGAATATTTTCCGTACATGGAAACGTAATCCCGGTGCAAGATGGATTGGTGATGATGATTGTAAGCTGAAACTTGCAGTATATCAGGAAAAGCTGCTCGTTATGGCTGATGAGAGCCTGTTAGAATGGTGCAGGCAGACCTTTGCAAATAGAAAAGGAACCTGGCTGTCAGAGCCGGAGAATTTGGTTTTGATTCATGAAAAGTTAGAAGAATACGGGCAAAGGCTTGCTGACATCCATCATCATTACATCCCTGTTTTGGATTATCCAAAGGCACATCAGCGATATGAGACAAAATGGTATGCGGAAGAAGAAATCAATGTATTTCAGGGTGATGAACGTTTTTGGGAAGCATTACTTTTTGACGAAAGAACGCCGGATATGCTGGCGGTCTGTGCAGTAGAAAATGACATCATCCTTGGTATGGCAAGTGCTACACGTGATTCGGAGAAGATGTGGCAGATTGGAGTCAATGTGACCAAGGAAGGAGAAGGAAAGGGGATAGGAGCTTATGTTACAGCACTTTTAAAGGAAAGGCTGTTGGAAAATGGAATTCTGCCTTTTTATTCTACGGTGGAAAGTCATATAAAATCGCAGAAGGTAGCATTTCGTTCCGGATTTGAACCAATATTTTATGAGATGTTCTCGGCTTCTGTGTAAGAAAACGGAAATAATCTATATTATCTATACCTTGACAAAACTAATTATATTAGTTAATCTACTAATAGATATAACGATATGAGTTTTGTAGAAAGGAAGGTATAAAAATGGCAAGAGCAGGGCTTGATCAGAACATCATTGTAAGTCGTGCAGCGCAGATGGCAAATGAAATAGGACTGGAGAATATTACATTAAAAATGATTGCGAAGGAGTTTGGAGTACAGACTCCTTCTTTGTATAATCATATCAGAAGTCTGGAGGATTTAAGGAAACAGCTTATGATTTATGGTTGGAAGCAGTTGGAGCAGAAGATCTTACATGCCGTATGCGGTGTGAGCGGATATGATGCATTAAGAGAAATCTGTAATACTTTTTATGAGTATGCAACAGCAAATCCGGGTGTTTTCAATGCGATGCTTTGGTATAACAAGTTTCAGGATGAAGAAACGCAAGAGGCAACAGGAGGGTTGTTCCCGGCAATCATTAAAGTTATGGAAGCTATGAATATCTCGCAGGAAAATGCCAATCATTTGATAAGAACTTTTCGTAGCTTTCTGGAAGGTTTTGCGCTGTTGGTAAATAATGAGGCGTTTGGCAATCCTATCTCAATAAAGGAGAGTTTTGATTTATCGGTTGATGTTTTGCTGGCAGGGGTTAAGACATTAGAAGAGTAAAAACAAATGAATACAGAATTAAGAGAACTAAGTATAAAAGATATTGAAATGATAAAAAGTCTTTTCGCATCACTGTTTACAAAGGAACCTTGGAATGACGAATATCTTTTTACTGACAGAGAGGAATATGCCTGCGTATGAGTTTTATCGAAAGAATCATTTTAATGAATTGAAGGATAATGTATCACTTTATAAAGAGTGTTAAAGCCAACATGTGAGTATGGAGGGGTTATGATTACAATAGAAAGAGCAGTACTGGAAGATGCAAATAGAATAACAGAAATAAAAATAGCTGCTTTTAATAAAGAAATCAATACATATTTGGGGAGAGATGGAGGACCTCTCAGATATGACAAGGTAGAATCCGAAATGGATATCCTGGAAAAGAAACCAGAGGATATTTTGAAAGGGAGTAAATTCTAACAATGGAATATAAGAATATAGAAGAAAAAGAGATTACATGCGAGTTGTTTGCACATTTTAATCGTCATCAGGTTGTGACAAAATGCTGGCGAAAAATTGATGGAAAAAGGTGTATTAAGGATATCGCATTTACAGAGGACTGGGGACAGCAAGAATATGAATTCTTAGTAAAATGCCTGAAAAATACAGTCAGAACGGGAGGAATGGTAGCAGGAGCTTTTGAGGATGGTAAGTTAAAGGGCTTTGTTTCGGTGGAATCAGAATATTTTGGCTCCAGGAAGCAATATCTGGAGCTATCAAGCATGCATACATCTGAAGACATGCGGGGTAGAGGTATCGGAAAAACACTTTTTGGTATAGCCAAACAGTGGGCGAAGGAGCATGGAGCCGAAAAACTTTATATATCAGGCCATTCATCAGTAGAAAGTCAAGCTTTTTATAAGGCAATGGGTTGCGTAGAAGCGGAGGAATATGACAAGGCACATGTAGAAAAAGAACCTTGTGATTGTCAGTTAGAGTGTGAATTATAAGAAAGGATTAAGAAGCACTGGGATGAAAAAGGAATTGCATGTGTGATTGCACCTCCTTTTTATTGGGGTGGAACGCAGGCAATGACTAAACAATTTCCCGGAACTTTTACAGCTTCCATGGAGAGTATTGTTGTAGCAATGACGGATATATTGCAGAGTCTTGACCGCTTTGGCTTTACGAAAACGGTATTGTTCAATGCGCACGGAGATGGCTTACAGAAAAATGCCATGCTAAAGACGATTGTGGAATGTAATGCGAAACTGAATATGAAAACATTCTGGCCTGTTTATGAGGATGATATCGAATATGAAAGTTTTACCGGAAAAGAAGATTATCTGGCCTTGATTCCTCCTTTTGCGTTTGAAAGAGCATTTCAGATAGAACAATTTCCAAAAGATGAGTTTGATATCCATGCAGGCGCGTTTGAAACTGCAATGATGCAGGAAATTATGCCGGAACTTGTTAGAAATGACAAGCTGGAAGGACTTGAGCCGACTCTGCTCAAAGGAGAACAGAGAAGACTTTGGAACGAAGGAGAACCAGAGAACAAATACCTGATTCCTAAGGGGTACGTAGGTGATCCGGCAGGAAGTAAATATGTGAAATCAGACATGAAAACGGTATATGAGGAATATGCGCAAGGACTTGCAAAGTTTTTGAAGCTTTGATTATGAGAGGAGAATGTTTGATGATAACACCTGAAATAGAAACAGAAAGATTAATATTACGGGATGTGCATAAAGAGGATGTTGATGATATATTCAATTGCTGGATGCAGGATGAAAGTAAATCATGCTTCAGCAAATGTATTGCACAAACTTGGTTTTAAAGATGAGGCAGAGATATCATATGAATGTAGCGGTGGAGATATAATAACTGATGGTATGATTTGCCGTTACATTTCTAAATGAAATAGGAATTGAGATGGTATCAGTGTTTTAGGAGAATTAGAGACAAATGGAACTAAATGAAAAATTACAACAACTACGAAAACAAAGAGGGCTGACACAGGAAGAACTGGCAGAAATGCTGTATGTTTCCAGAACTGCAGTTTCAAAATGGGAGTCAGGACGAGGATATCCAAGTATAGATTCTTTGAAGGCAATTTCTAAGCTGTTTGCAATATCTATTGATGAATTGCTCTCCAGCGAGGAACTCATGTCGATTGCAGAAACTGAGCAAAAAGAGAAAACAAAGCATATGAGTGATTTGATCTTTGGGGCACTGGATTGCATGGCAGTAATGATGTTTGTACTGCCTATTTTCGGGGAACGCAAGACACAAGAGGAAATGATACGCTCCGTATCTTTGATAGAGCTTAGTTATCTTGCTCCCTATATGCGTGTGGCTTATATAGTTACTATTGCCTGCATAATACTCATTGGGATTATAGAGTTGGTCTCACAGAAGATACATAATCGGATATGGGAACAGCATGGAGTGATGATTTCACTTGGGCTGAATGTGTTTGGTGTCATGATTTTTATGGCAAGCTTGCAGCCTTATGCTGGTCAATTCCTGCTTTGTATGTTGGTAGTTAAGGGAATACTGGCGATAAAACAACGATGATACCATGCGTGTCATTGCGATTTTGGGTATAAAACTCAATAGTGATACAAATTGTCACATAAGGTGGCGAAGCATTTCTTTTCTTTGTTTGACTTTTCGATTAGTCTGTTTTCGCAGATGCATCTGAAAAGAACACAAATGAATTTCGTAAGAAAGAATGGAGAAAAGAAATGATAAAGAAAGTAGAAAAGAACGTATTAAAGAATTTTATTTTAGCAGGTGTAATGTTTTTTACATTTGTATTATTTACCATTGGAGTGTCAACTATTGATGTACAGGCAATCGGACCGAACGGTTCGATAGTAGGTTTAGCAACATGGAATCTTATGATATTTCAAAAGATAGGTGTTCACCCTTTATGGTATACCATTACAAAGTGGCTTGGCTATGTTTCTATTATGGTAGCCGGAGGTTTTGCAATGTTGGGATTGTTGCAGTTTATTAATAGAAAGAGTATTTTTCGTATAGACAGGGATATCCTGTTGTTAGGATTCTTCTATTGCCTTGTAATGGTAGCGTATGTACTGTTTGAAATTGTGATTATCAATTACAGACCTGTTATTATAGATGTAGAGGAAGGATTGGAAGCCTCCTTTCCGTCTTCACATACGATGCTTGTAATATGTATTATGAGTACCGCAATTATGCAGTTTCATTCCAGAATAAAGGCAAAAACTGTGAGATGCTTGTCTGAGATTCTGTCTGTCATAATAATGGTAGTTACTGTAGTAGGACGTCTGATCTCAGGTGTGCATTGGTTTACGGATATTATTGGTGGATTGTTGCTGGGGGCTGCATTTGTTATGTTGTATTATGCAGCAATTACAGTTGGTCAGTGCATCGATAACACAACAAGATAAGACTCTGCATGATGTCTGGTGATGGTATGGATACTTTTTCGAATATGATTCAATATCTATAAATAGCATATATATTTGTTTTGCATCGAAAATAGGTCATACTAATTTTTTCGATGCTCAAAAATGCCATTTTTTCAATTTTCAACATCGGGATATATCTAATTTTAATATTTCGATGTTGATTTTTTTTAAAAATGAAGGAAATGGCATCGATATAAACAAAAAACAGGTTTTTCGATGTTTCCCCTTATTAAAAAGAACTTAAAATTACATCGATGTAGACATATACGAGGAACTTCGATGCCACTATTAACCATCAAAAGATTTCAGGTTGAATTTTCAAAGAGAATATGTATTATTTTGGTCAAATATGAACAGGATTGTATACCAATCTAAGTGAAAGATGAGGAAAATCGGAAAACAAGAAAAAGATACGGAAGATACTATAAACATACTTTTAAGATTATTTTAAGATGCGTTTATGCCTCCTTTTAACACCATGCTTTATAGTATGGCTGTATAGGAGGATAAGAAAAATGAGAAAAGAAATAAAATGTTTATGTGTAGTAATGATTGTCATGCTTTTTGCAGTTGGTATTGTAGTTTTAGGATATAATAAAGGAAATAATCAGGACGAAATTGACCGGACTGTACAAAAGTATGCGCCTACAGGAGCAAGTGTGGCCATAATTGAACATGGTGAAATCAAGGAAATCAGAAATTATGGGTATGCAGATAAGGAAGAAATGAAGTTGGTCACAGATCAGACCCGGTTTAAAATAGCATCTGTTTCCAAAACAGTAACATCCTATGCAGTCATGCAACTGGTGGAACAAGGAAAGCTTAATCTGGATGTTCCTGTAAACCAATATCTGACCAGATGGAAGATTCCGGAAAGTGAGTATGGAGAAAATAAAGTTACATTGCGTATGCTGTTATCCCATACAGCCGGATTGACGGGTAGCAATGAGTATGGTTATGCAGAGCCTTTACCAAGTGTTGATGAGGCACTAAGCATACATGACGTAAAGTTAAAGAGAAAACCGGGAACACAATTTGAATATTCAGAATTTGTGGGTCATGGAATTTGCCAGTTGGTAATTGAAGAAGTGACAGGCATGCGATTTGAGGAATACATGGTAACACAGGTATTTGAACCATTAGGTATGAATCAGACGGATTATGCAAATCAGTCAAATGAGAAGGGGAATCTGGCAGTGCCTTATGCTGGAACCGGAAAGGCAACGAAAGTCGTTCCTATTGTCATGAACGGTGCTGGAGGCGTTACTACGACTTCCCATGATTTAGCAGTATTTGAATTAGCACTAATGAAGTATTATGCAAATGGCTGTGGTGAAATGTTCAAAGAGCAGGAGCGCACGCAAAGTGCAGGCGGAACCTATGCTTTGGGAATCATACCAAGATACTTAAGCGATGGAAGAATGGTGTATGAACATAACGGGACATTGACAGGATGGAATGCACAGCTTGTGATAGAGCCAATAAGTGGAAATGGAATCGCTGTTGTTTC
>JALEWA010000246.1 GCA_022788085.1 Lachnospiraceae bacterium | reverse complement strand
TTCCGGAGAAGCAGTACCAATGACAGAACTTCCACATTTGTTTGACAGCTTTTATCGTGGAAGCAATGCCACAGACAAGCCGGGCAATGGTCTTGGGTTATACATCAGCAGACAGATTATGAAAAGAATGGATGGAGATATTTTTGCTGAGAGAATGGATGAGGGAATGAGCTTTGGATTAGTATTCCGTATGTAATAGTAAAATGAACAATAGTAAAATGAACAATATTAAAATGATTTTGACTTGCATTAAAGAGATAAGACCAATATAATAAGAGTATATAGAAATAGTTAGCTATTTCAAAGAGTAGAGAGAGGTTATTTATGAATAAATCTTTGTACCAAGGGAAGAAGACTATAACCTTATTATATGTTTTAGGGTTATTAGGAATGCTATCAATAGTAGTTGTAATCTGCATAAGCAGACAGGAACCAAAGAGCTTAGAGGAAGAGAAGAAGTATATCGATATCAGTTCTTCATGGACTTTAGACAAAGAAGGAACACAACCGGTAAATGTCAAGGATTTGGGAAAATATATGGATGCAGAAAGTGGAGTGTTATCTATGTATTATCAGCTTCCCCAAATGGATGCAGATATCAGTCTGGTATATCGTTCCAAGGATGTATACACACGTGTATTGGTAGATGGAGAAGCAATCTATGAAACATCGGTATATGAATCAAAATTATACAACCGTTCTCCCGGAAATCTATGGAATGTACTTACCATTAATTCCAAGTATTCGTCAAAGTGCCTGGAAATGCAGATTATTATGGTTTATGATACGAATGCCATTACAGTAGATTCCCTGCTCTTTGGAGATAAGGCAGAGATTATCTTAGGACTCTTTGAGGACAATATGTTTGGCATTGTAGTCAGTTTATTGTTGATTCTGACGGGTGTAGTACTGATTGTGGTTGATTTCCTGCCATTTTATGGACGTGCAAAGAAGAATCATGGTTTATTATGGGTAGGAGTGTTTGCATTTTTAACCGGAGTATGGAGTTTGCTTGAGACCAACGTATTACAATTCTGCTTTAAGGATATGAGAATCCTGCAGTTAATTGGAAATATGATCATGATTGTTGACAGTATGCCTCTTCTTATGTATATAAATTCCGAGTATAAAATTTTTAAGTACAGAGGAATGAGGATATTAGGATATATCAGTGTTGGCTATATTTTGCTGTGTGTAGCTTTGCAATACAGTGGAATAAGAGATTTTCACCATATGCTAAATGGTGCGATTCTACTTATGATTTTTACGGATTTCGTATTGTTTATATGGGTTGTCCGTATGCTTATTATGCTAAAGAAGGAAAAGAAGCCGATATTGAACTGTGCTTTGCAGATTTCGGGGATTTGTGCTATGTGGATTCTTGGTATATTTGAGTCTGTGAGGTCATTACAGGTGGATCGAATAGATAGAGCGGGGCTTGTTCGTGTTGGCATGCTGATACTTTGTCTGTGCTTTGCTATCAGCAGTCAGATTGAGACTTATAAAATAATAGAACAGGGCTTAAAGTACGACTTGATTAGTAAGCTTGCATATTCTGATGGATTGACAGGACTTGGAAACAGAACAGCATATTTAGAACAGCTTGAAGAGTATGGACATAATGACAAAGATATCATACAGCTTGGTATTGTATACTTGGATGTGAATAATCTAAAGACGGTAAATGATAATCAGGGACATGAGCTTGGAGATGACTTAATCAGAATTGCAGCCCGTATTATTGAAGATAGCTTTGGGCATTTTGGAAAGGCTTATCGTATTGGTGGAGATGAGTTCTGTGTATTGATGACAGGAGTTAATCTAAAGGAGAAGTATGAAAAGGGTCGTGATATTTTTCAACAGTTGATTGATGAAGCAAATAAGGCAAACTGGTATACCTATGATGTTCAGATTGCTCATGGATTTGCACTTTGTGATGATTTTACACGCGAAAAGATAGACGAAGCGATAGCAATTGCAGATAGTGAAATGTATCAGAATAAGCTGGAATTGAAGAGAGATTCTGGACAGGAAGAGAAAATATAGTGATTTGAATATCGTTAAGTAGTGCAAGCGAAGTCGCTTGCACTTTTTACATATTTGTATTTTGGTACAGGATTTCTGCATGTTAGGCTGTGTGTTATTGTAGGCTGCAATTTTTTTAGGTAAAGTAAGAAAAGTACAGAGAACTATTACTGTACTAAAAAGATGGAGGACAAACGTGAAACTAAGGCTGGAAGAGAATATATCACAAAAAGAATTAGAGGTTCTTGTTAAATATGCAGTCATGGATGAAGAGGTAGAACGTCTTATAAGCCTGATTCGGGCCGCTGATATCCGCGTAAAATGTAAGTATGATGGTCAGGAGAAATATGTCAATGCATCTGACATCTATTATATTGAAAGTGTAGACAAGAAAACCTTTGTTTACGGGGAAAAAGAAGTATATCAGACGGATTTTCGCCTGCATGAGTTGGAAGAAATGCTTCAGAATGCAGGATTTACAAGAATCAGTAAATCCTGTGTATTGAATATACATATTTTAGACACGATTAAACCTCTGATAAACAGCAGATTGGAAGCAACCTTACAAAATGGAGAAAGAGTATTTGTGACAAGAAAGTACCTGGGTTCCATTAAAGAAGTATTGCAGAAAGGAATATAGCTATGCGTAAAAATATTGTGAATATCATGGCGACAACAGGAGTATCTTTATTGGTTCTATCAGTCATTGCAACCTGCTATCAGGCCCGTTTCCTGTGCGTGGATGCAGTATTTCAGGCTTTTTTTGCCAATATTCTGATTCATATTGGAATAAAATGGCTTCATGGTATTGAATTTCAGTATCCGATTGCGGAATCCATCTTATCAATGAGTTACACCATTATAGTAGTCCTTGTCTGTGGAAAGCTATTTCATTGGTATGACAGTATGCCGGTTGAAGTGCTGACATTGCTTGCGATTATTGTATATCTGGCAGGCTGTTGGCTCAGTGTTATCCAGCTTAGACGAGAAGTGAAGGATATCAATGCGCTTTTGCAAAGGCAAAGGGAACATAAGAATTAGGAGGAAAAGATGGCGATTCTATTGCAGGCAGAGAACATAACCAAAAGCTTTGATCAAGAAGAAGTTTTAAAAGGAATATCATTAGACATTGAGGAAAATACATTTACTGCGGTCTTAGGTCCTAGTGGTTCCGGAAAATCGACTATGCTGAATGTGATTTCAGGACTTATGAGACCAACAAGCGGCATTGTAAAGTGTGACGGAAAGGTAGTATCAGAATACTCGGAAGCACAGCTTGCAGAATGGAAGAGAAATGAAGTAGGGCATGTTTTTCAGAATTATTTATTACTGGAAAATCTTACCGTGGAGGAAAATATAAAAGTTGGCATTAGTCATGCAAAGGCTTCTTTTTCTTTTGACAGATTAGTAAAAATATTAGAGCTGGAGAATCACTTGAAGCATTTCCCGGCACAGCTTTCCGGTGGCCAGCAGCAAAGGGTTGCCATAGCCAGAGCTGTGATTAAGTGCCCAAAGCTTATATTCTGTGATGAAGCAACAGGTGCATTGGATGAGAAAAACAGTAAAAAGGTTGTGGAATTACTGCATACCATAAAAAGGGAGCTTGGAGTTACCATTCTCTTTACAACGCATAATCACCAGATTGCGCAAACAGCTGACCGCGTGATTACGATAAAGGATGGAAGATTGTATAAGGATATCATCAATACAGCTCCTATTGCTGCAAATGAAATGGTATGGGGGTAGAGTATGCTGCTATATAAAAATATGATGATTCAGATCATGAAAAACAAGGTTTTTGTAGTCCTTTTATGGATTCTGACGATATTAACATCTTTATCTTACTTTTTTGTGAAGTTCTCTATTGATGGAAATATGGAAATGCTACAGAAAAAGGCAGTTCTGCAGGAAAATGAGCTTTTATGGGAAAATGCATTGAAAAGCAATACAACGCTTGCCAATATCTTTCTTGTATCAGCAACGCTTCTGACATGTTTTGTGTTCTTTATGTTCTTTTATCGCTTTTTCAGGGCGAACAAGATACAGCTTGGCTGTGTGAAAGCTCTGGGAATGAAGGATAGAGAATTATGCATATGCTTTTGTGGATTTTCGATTGTTCTTTCGCTAACAGGTGGAGTAGTGGGGGTCGGTATTGGATATGTTCTGTCAGAGGTATTATTGCAGGCATATGTCCAAAGCTACTGTGTTGCCGGAGTGATAAAGGGAATCCATAAGGTAAGCATTCTGCTTGGCGTGGGTGTGCCTGCACTGTCTTATTGTGGGATTACTTTACTGTGCTTTCTGATGATTAAGGGAAAGGAACCGGGAGTGCTGCTTGCAGGAAGAGTTCCATATAAAAAGCTGGGGAAGGCATTTTCAATGGCAGATAGAATAGCAAAGCTGATACCTGCAAAAGAAAAGTTCCCTTTTCGTATTGCATTCCGTAAGCCTGTTGCGATAATACTGATGTTTTTTGCCATTCTGTTTTTCCAGACTTGTGTTATTTTAGGGCAATCCTTGAACTTGAGCAGTCAAAAGATTATGCAGAGCCAGATGCAGGGGCATAATTATCTGTATGATACCCGTTTGGATCAGGTAACGGATGTATTGGTTACAGATGGTGAAGTTCCCTATTTATATCAGGAATGTGAAGTGATTTTGAGTAATAAGCAGGAAGCAGTTTCACAGACAATAATTGGCTTATATGAAGAAAGTGATTTATATATTTTATATAATGGCTCATGGGAAAGAAAAGAGATATCGTTGACTGATGAAGTCTATATCAATTCCGGCCTGGCAGACATGTACGGCATAAGCCATGGTGATGAACTTATGATAAGTGTTGATGGTAAGGAAAAGGTTTTTCTGGTTGCTGATGTTCTACAAAATGCCAAATCTGCAAGTATATACTGCAATGCAGAAGAACTGGCAACACTTATGGGATATAAAACAGGCAGCTATAATGGACTTTGGAGTATGGAGAAGCCTGAGCTTAACGGTATTATAGAGTCTATGGAACAAAGAATTGAGCGCTTGGAGCACGATGCAGTATCTAACAGGCTGAGTGCAGTGATCAATCAGCTTACCGGAGTTGTCATTGGTATTATTTTATTGTTTCTTGCCCTGTTTTTGAATTTTCAGGACAATCAGAGAGATATGGATATCTTAAAACTGATTGGATATCAAAATCGGGAAATAAGGAAGCTGTTTGTTGACATTTATTGGCCGATTGTACTTGTGTTCTTTGTAATAGGGATAATACCAAGCATAATTCTTGCACAGGCTATTCAGAGAGGGCTTTCTCTTGCTATTCAGGACTATATGCCATTTGGTATGAATCTGAAAGTATTTCTACTTATGTTTTTGATCATGAATGTGATATATGGTTGTGTATGGAGTATATTTACGAGGAAGATGAAAAACATATAGTTAGAAGCAACTATAGAAAAACAGAATTGGTATAGATGGAGGCAGGCTTATGTGTACAGCAGCAACTTATAAAACAAAGGATTTTTATTTTGGAAGAACATTAGATTATGAGTTTTCATATGGTGAAGAGATAGTGGTAACGCCAAGGAATTTTGTATTTCCTTGGCGTAAATTGGGTAATCCGGAACAGCATTATGCAATTATTGGTATGGCATATGTTGTGAAGGATTACCCTCTTTATTATGATGCAATGAATGAAAAGGGACTTTGTATGGCAGGCTTGAATTTTGTGGGAAATGCAGATTATAAGGAAGAGAAGCAGGATAAGGATAATGTTACGCCGTTTGAGTTTATTCCGTGGATCCTTACCCAATGTGCTTCGGTAAGAGAAGCAAGAGCGCTGCTTGATAAAATCAATCTGATCAATATGCCATTTAGTAAGGAGTTGCCGTTAGCACAGCTTCATTGGATTCTTGCAGACAGCAAAGAGGCGATTACGGTGGAATCTGTGAAGGAGGGCATCAGAATCTATGAGAATCCTGTGGGAGTGCTGACGAATAATCCGCCTTTTGATGAGCAGATGTTTCAGTTGAATAATTATATGCATTTATCTCCAAAAACACCACAAAATCATTTTTCGGACAAGCTGTCCTTGCAGACCTACAGCCGCGGAATGGGAGCACTTGGACTTCCGGGGGATTTATCTTCCCAGTCACGTTTTGTCAGAGTTGCTTTTACAAAGCTGAACTCTGTTTCAGGAGAATCAGAAGCTGAAAGCGTAAGTCAGTTTTTTCATATTTTGGGTTCGGTTGACCAGCAAAGAGGCTGTTGTGAGGTCGCAGAGGGGGCTTATGAGATTACGATTTATACTTCCTGTTGCAATACTGAAAAGGGTATCTACTATTATACAACTTATGAGAATCATCAGATTACAGGAGTAGATATGCATAAGGAGAATTTGGATGACAGTCATTTGGTTCATTATAAGTTGATACAAGGAGAGCAGATTTATATGCAGAACTAATATTTGTAATGCAAAAACATTGTATAAATCAAAAGTTTTTGTATTACAATACAAAAAGCATTGAATAATAAGAAGAAAATGCATATAATTAAATTATAAAGAGGGAAAGGATGGTGACAATATGGAAATCATGAGAGAAGAATACTTTCAACGTTTAGTGGGATATAAGGATAAAAAAATTATTAAGGTGATAACCGGTGTTCGACGTTGTGGGAAATCAACCCTGTTAAAAATGTATAAAAATTATTTGCTAGAGCATTCAGTAAACGCAGAGCAGATTATCGATATCAACTTTGAAGATTTTGACTATGAGGATTTGCTGGATGCAAAAGCCCTATATGCATATATAAGGGAAAAAATAGTGCCGGATAAGATGACGTATCTGATTTTAGATGAGATACAAAATGTAAAAGGCTTTCAAAAGGTAGTAGATAGTCTGTTTTTAAAGGATAATATAGATATCTATATTACAGGTTCTAACTCATATATGCTTTCGGGAGAGTTGGCTACCCTGCTTTCAGGACGATATATAAAGATTGAAATGTTGCCATTCTCGTTTTGTGAATTTGTAAAAGCAAATCAGATGCAGGATAATTTGGAGAGGGCATATCAGCAATATATTGAAAGTGGTTCGTTTCCTTATATAAGTCATCTTGAAAAGGAAAAAAATCAAATCTATGATTACCTGAAAAGTATTTATGATACTATCATTTTAAAAGATGTCATCGGAAGAAAAAAAATAACGGATGTCATGATGTTGGAAAGTGTCATTCGTTTTTTGGCAGATAATATTGGAAATTCGTTATCAACTAAAAAGATAAGTGATACGATGACATCGAATGGACGAAGTATTAATGTTAGAACAGTGGAATCCTATTTGTCTGCATTCATGGATTCTTATATTATTTATCAGGCAAAACGATTTGATGTAAAAGGAAAGCAGTATCTCAAGACATTGGAAAAATATTATATGGTTGATATTGGTTTAAGAAATGCAATGCTTGGAAGCAAAAGTAATGCAGATGTCGGACATATTTTAGAAAATGTTATTTACTTGGAATTGATTCGAAGAGGATATGAGGTGTATATCGGGAAAGTTGATAATGTAGAAGTAGATTTTGTTGCCAGATATGAAAAAGGAGTAAAATACATTCAGGTCTCAGCCAGCGTACGAGATGAAAATACCCTTGAAAGAGAGCTCCGACCATTGCAAAAAATAACGGACCATTATCCAAAGTGTATTATGACTCTCGATATTGATCCGGAAGCAGATTATGAAGGCATCAGGAGAATCAATGCGTTAGATTATTTGATGCATAGGGTAGAATTTTAAAATCCCCCTTGACTCTCCCCTTGGGGGAGACACTATCATTTCTTTCGTAAGGAGGAAATGAATTATGAGTACATGTATGGAAGTGAGCAATCTCACAAAATCCTTCAAGGGAAGAAGGGTAGTAAACGGACTGTCATTTGAGGTAAAGAAGCTGGAGGTATTCGGACTTTTAGGACATAATGGTGCGGGAAAAAGCACAACGATTGAAACGGTACTGGGATTAAAGAAACCGGACAGTGGAAATGTAAAGATTCTGGGAATGGAGCCAAGAAAGCATCGAAAGGAAATCTTTGAACGTGTAGGTGTTCAGTTACAGGCATCAAATTATCAGAATAATATCAGGGTAGAAGAAATCTGCCAGGAAATCGAGGTATTATATAAAAACCCTGCAGATTATCATGAACTGTTAAGAAAGTTTAAGCTGGAACAATTTGAAAAATCGCAGGTAAATAAGCTTTCCGGTGGAGAACGTCAGAAATTATCCGTTGTTCTGGCATTGATTCCGAAACCGGAAATCGTATTTCTGGATGAATTGACAACAGGGCTTGATACAGCAGCCAGAAGAGAGGTATGGAAGACCTTAAAAGAGTTAAAGGCAGAAGGAACAACGATTTTCCTTACGACTCACTATATGGAGGAAGCGGAAAGTCTGTGTGACCGAATCTGTCTTATTAAAGCAGGAGAAAAGGTCATAGAGGGAACTGTGAAGGAAGTAATCGAAAAGAGTCCTTATGATAATCTTGAGGAGGCATATCTTTGGTATATGGGGGAGGAAATAGAACTATGAGAAGATTTTTGAAGCTTTATACAGTTGAACAGAAGTTAGCATTTCGTAGTATAGACAGTATTATCTTTGGTGTAATCATGCCGATTGGAATCCTATTTCTGATTTCTATCATTGCTGGTGGAAAGATGGCTGGAGACAGTGGTTATACATATCT
The DNA here is from genome assembly GCA_022788085.1 of Lachnospiraceae bacterium. Taxonomy (GTDB): domain Bacteria; phylum Bacillota; class Clostridia; order Lachnospirales; family Lachnospiraceae; genus COE1. The sequence continues at coordinate 10,612 of JALEWA010000246.1, read as the reverse complement.
GGATAGTGCATTTGCTTCTTTAATAGCGGTTGGTATTTGTGCCTGTGCCTTTATGGGACTTCCACTTACGATTACAGACTATAGGGATAAGAAGATTTTAAAACATTTCTTTGTGACTCCTTGTAGTCCGAACTGGATTCTGGGAGCAGATATGCTGTGTAATGCCGTTACGGCAGTTGTATCAGCAATCGCTGTATCCTTGGTATCTGTTTTCGTCTTTCATTACCATATGAAAGGAAGTCTTCTTTTCTTTATAGGTGCGTGGCTGTTAACGTTAGTTTCCATGTTCAGTATTGGTTTGCTGATGGCAAGTCTGTGCAGAACAGTAAAAGCTACAAATGCTGTAACAAGCCTTGTATATTTCCCGATGCTGTTCTTATCCGGTGCGACGATTCCGTTTGAATTGTTCCCTTCAGGATTACAAAAGGTAGCATCTGTGTTACCATTAACACAGGGAATCAAGCTTATGAAAGCAGCTTCTATGGAAACGCAGGTAGAATCGGTTATGGGAATCATTATTCTATTGGCCGTAATTACGATAGTATGTACCTTTATTTCTATCAAAACGTTCCGCTGGGAATAAGGAAAGGCATGGTACGGAATATGAAAATGAATGAGAAGCATGAATATTGTAAAGGCGGTTTAGAACCACCAAGATTATACAAAATCGGTATGTTTGCGGCGATGAATCATGTAACGATTAAGGCACTCAGACATTATGATGAACAGGGGCTTCTGAAACCGGAGCGTGTAGATGAAACAAATGGATACCGTTATTATCTTGCAAGTCAGATTGCTGACTTGCATCAGATACTTTCCTTGAAAAATATGGGATTTTCTTTGGAGGATATCAGAGCAATTCAAAACGGTAAACCGGAAAAGGAACTACTGCTTGCAAAGAAACAGGAAATCTTAAAGGAAATTGCTCTGCTTACGGCAAAGCTTGCACAGGTGGAGGGGTATCTTGCAGAGGAGAATCTGGATTTGTCATCACCGGTTTTAATTAAAAGCATTCCTGAGGTCATTGTGTCCACGATGCAAATGAGAATAGACAGCTATGACTGCCTGTTTGACCTGATGCCCAAAATGGGAGAAGAGATGGAGAGACTTGGCTGTGTCTGTGCAGATCCGGATTACTGTTTTACACATTATCTGGAGGCGGGTTATAAGGAAGAAGACATTTTGATAGAGACCTGCGAAGCCGTTACAGAGCAGAAAGAAGATACGGAACTGGTGAAATTTAAGGTGCTCCCGGAGGTGAAGGAAGCAGCATGTATTTTTCACAGGGGTTCGTATAATACGTTATCACGTTCTTATGCAACACTGCTTAGATTTATAGAAGAAAATGGTTATGAAATCTGTGGAAATATCAGAGAATCTTATATTGACGGTGTATGGAATAAGGAATCGGAAGAGGAATGGCTTACCGAAATCCAGATACCGGTTGCAATGGGGACGGTTCCTGCGTATCGATGAGCGTCCCACTGTATCATTATCAAAGGAGGTATTACATGTCTGATCAGAGTCATATTATCATAAAAGGTTTACGTCAGAATAATCTGAAAAATATATCTTTGGAAATCCCAAAGGGGAAAATTGTAGTGTTTACCGGAGTCTCAGGCTCCGGTAAATCCAGCATTGTATTTGATACGATAGCAGCAGAAAGCCAGCGTCAGATGAATGAGACCTATACGGCATTCATACGTGGTCGTCTGCCTAAGTATGAGAAACCGAAGGTGGATTCTATCGAAAATCTGTCACCTTCTGTTATTATTGACCAGTCACAGCTTGGAGGAAATGTGCGTTCCACGGTAGGAACCATTAGCGATATGTATTCGGCACTTCGTTTGCTCTTTTCAAGAATTGGTACTCCATATGTGGGAACGGCTTCGTATTTTTCTTTTAATGAGCCAAATGGTATGTGTATGAAGTGTTCCGGCATTGGAAAAGTAATGGAAGTAGATGTCGAAAGCAGAATTGACCCGGAGAAATCATGGAATGAAGGTATGGCTGATCTTCCGGCTTTCCATGTTGGTAACTGGTATTGGAAGCAGTATGCCGAATCGGGACTGATTCCACTGGATAAAAAGTATAAGGATTATACGGAAGCAGAGAAAAATGTTCTCCTCTATGGTGCTTATGAAAAGGACGGAGAGCACATTTCAAAGAAGGTAGAGGGTGTTGCTGTATATCTGGATCGTACTTTAATTAAGAGGGACAGTTCGGAATTGAAGGAGCCATCTTTGAAAAAACTTGCATCCTTGATAAAGGAAGAAACATGTCCTATTTGTGGAGGAAAACGACTAAACAAAGAGGCACTTAGCTGCAGGATAGCAGGCTATAATATCAATGAAATGTGTGAAATGGAGTTTGTGAAGCTCCGAGAGGTATTGCTTGGTATTGATGATAAGAGGGCAGCAACGATTGTGGAGGAACTGGTGGCGTCCCTTGACCGTATGATTGATATCGGGCTTCCCTATCTGAATATGAATCGTGAATCATCTACACTTTCCGGTGGAGAAGCACAGCGTCTTAAGCTGGTGCGGTATATGGGAAGCTCTCTTACAGGAATGACCTATATCTTTGATGAACCAAGTACGGGAATGCATCCGCGTGACGTACATCGTATGACAAGGCTGTTAAAGAGTCTGGTGGAGCGAGGCAATACGGTAATAGTGATTGAACATAATACGGATGTGATGAAACAGGCAGATTATATTATAGATGTTGGGCCGGATGGTGGCACATTAGGCGGTGAGATCGTCTTTACCGGAACTCCAAAGGAGATGATGGAAAAATCAGAAACCATTACGGCGAGATATCTTAGAAAATAGAAAAAGTTTCTTACCAGTTGACTTTGTATCGTAAAATATCGCGAGAATCTATCGAAAAATTGGATATTGTCCTGTATACTATGATTATGAAGTATATAAAACATATGTCTTTTCACACATGGACATAATTGGAATGGAGGATAATCATGTTAGAAATAAAGAATCTGACTAAGGTATATAAGGGCGGCAAAAAAGCTGTTTCCAATTTGAATCTTTCGGTAGAGGCTGGCGATATTTACGGTTTTATCGGTCATAATGGTGCAGGAAAAACAACAACGATTAAATGTATTGTCGGAATTCATGATTTTGATGAAGGTGAAATACTGGTGAATGGAATGTCTGTAAAGGAAGAACCTTTACAATGCAAAGCAGTGATGGCATTCATACCGGATAATCCTGATTTGTATGAATATCTGACAGGAATCCAATATCTGAACTTTATTGCGGATATCTTTGATGTTTCTGCAAGTGAAAGAGAGGCGAGAATCAAGGAGGAAGCAGATGCCTTTGAAATTACGTCAGCTTTGGGAGATCTGATTTCTTCCTATTCTCATGGAATGAAGCAGAAGCTTGCCATTATTGGAGCATTGCTTCACAGACCGAAGCTATTGATTCTGGATGAACCGTTTGTAGGTCTTGATCCAAAGGCAACACTTGTTTTAAAGAATAAAATGCATGAGCTTTGCAAGGAGGGAAGTGCTATTTTCTTCTCTACACATGTGCTTGATGTGGCAGAGAAGCTATGTAATAAGGTTGCCATTATTCGAGGTGGACAGCTTATTGCATCAGGAAACATGGAAGAACTTACACAGAACAGCTCTTTGGAGTCTGTATTCATGGAGGTAATTAGTAATGACTAAGCAGATTTTCAGGTTATGCAGGTTACAGCTTGGTAACCTGTTTGGAATCAATGAGCTTCGGTATACAAAGGATAAGGGAAAGAGGGCACGTTTTATTGGTTTGTCAATCGTATGGATTATGCTGATCATTATGGCAGTCGGATATGTAGCAGCTTTTTCCTATGGCTTAGCTTCCATGGAAATGGTAGAGATTGTACCTATGTATCTGTATGCAGTTGCAAGCCTTTTAATCTTGATTTTCAGCTTCTTCAAAGCAGGAAATACACTGTTTGCCATGAAGGGATACGAGATGTTAATATCTCTTCCGGTATCACGGGCTTCTATTATTATTAGCAGATTTGCCTGTATGTATCTGATGAATCTGCTGATGGAGCTTATCATCATGATTCCCGGACTTGTTGTTTACGGATACTTTGCGACTCCTTCAGTAGCCGTTTATGTAGTGTTCCTGCTTGGAAGCTTATTCTTACCTTTGCTGCCATTAACCATTTCATCTGTTTTAGGAGCAGTGATTACAGCAATCAGCTCAAGAACCAGGCACAAGAGTCTTGTTGAAACAGTATTAATGTTGATTGTAGTGATTGGGGCTTTAGGAGGAAGTCTTTTCTTATCGGATAACGAATCTCAATTTACAGAGGTAATGTTAAAGAACATGGCAGAAACCTTATCTGTTCAAATTGGCGGAATGTATCCACCTTCCATTTGGTTTCAGAATGCACTTTCCGGTGATTTGGGATCACTTGGTCTTTTGCTTGGTATACCGACAGTGATTTTTGTTGCATTTGTTGCAATTTTGCAAAAGTATTTTCAGATGATCTGCGCAGCAATCCACGCAGTTTCTGCCAAGAACAATTATAAGATGACAAAATTACAAAGAAGCAGTCATATTACCGCACTCTGGCATAAGGAACTGAAGAGATACTTTGCCTCCAGCATTTATGTCACAAATACAGTAGTAGGTTATGTCATGGCGGTTCTTGTGTCTGCCGGTATTCTTTTTATGGGAATAGGGCAGATAGAGGCAGCTTTGGGCATTCCTGATATAGGACCTGTAATTATAAAGTGTCTGCCCTTTGGACTTTCCTGTCTGCTTTGTATGACTTCCATTTCAGCCTGTTCGATTTCCATGGAGGGTAATACCTTCTGGCAGATACAGACATTGCCCGTTACCGCTAAAGAATTCTATGATAGTAAGATTTTGGCTAACCTGAGTGTTGCAGCACCTTTTTATCTAGTATCTGTGATTCTGCTGGGATTGGCAGTAAAACCATCTGCATGGGAGCTTATCTGGCTGCTCGTTATACCGGACTGTTATGTAATATTCTCATGTGTAGTCGGTATCACCGTAAATCTTACATTCCCGGTTTTAAAGTGGGATAACGAGGTACGAATTGTTAAGCAGAGTGCTTCTATGCTGGTTACGATGTTAGTAGGAGTGATTAGCAGTATCCTTCCACTCTTGGTAGTTGTATTTACAGGAGAAGCGTTAGCAGGATTTATTAGCCTTTTGACAGTAGTGATTCTTTTGGCAGTAACATGTTTTCTATATAAAAGGAATCAAAGAATGGAATTAATTAGAATTAGCGAGAGGTAGAAATGAGTTCATTAAGAATTGCAGAAAACATCATGCATCTGCGTAAGCAGAAAGGAATCACACAGGATGAGCTTGCATCCTTTTTAGGAGTGACAAAGGCTTCCGTATCCAAATGGGAAAATGGGCAGAGTATGCCGGATATTATACTTCTGCCGGAAATAGCAACCTATTTTGATGTGACAGTAGATGTGCTTTTAGGATATGAGCCACAGCTTTCCAAGGAGCAGATTCAGAAGCTTTATGGAGAGTTGGGAGAAAGTTTTGCCAAGATGTCCTTTGAGGAAGCCTTTGCAAAAAGCGAGGTATTGGTTAAAAAATACTATTCCTGTTATTTATTTTTGTTGCAAATCTGTGTTCTTTGGCTGAATCACTATATGCTGGCAGAAGGAAAGGAAAGACAGGAAGAAATTCTTGGAAAGTTGCAAGAGCTTTGCAATCATATCATCGAGAACTGTACAAACACAGAGATATGCAGTGATGTCCTTGTTGTAAGAGCTTCTGTAGATTTGCTATGTGGGCGACCACAGGAGGCGATTGATGGAATCAGTAATCTACTGAATCCAAAGCGGGCATTGAACCAAAGTGACTGGCTGCTGATTCAGGCGTATCTTATGAATGGAGAGCAGCAAGAGGCTGACAGTTACGCACAGGCGAGCATTTATTTACATTTATTGATGTTGATTGGAGACAGTACCTATTTTCTTGCCATGCATATGCAGGAGAGAGAAATCTGTGAGGAAACAATAGTAAGGATTGATGCAGTGATAAAGACATATCACTTACAGGAATTAAATCCCAATGTTGTTGCAGGGTATTATTATCAGGTGGCAGTATTTAAGGCAATAAGTGGTGAAAGTGAAGAAGCAGTAAAGAGATTACGAAGCTATGCAGAAACAGTTTGTTCCATGATGAAGAAGGGGATGCTGCATGGTGATTCTTATTTTTTTAGATTGGACAAATGGCTTGAGGAACTTGATCTTGGAACACAGATGCCGCGCAGCAAAAAGCTCGTTATGCAAAGTGCAAGGGAAAACCTGAATAATCCTGTGTTTGCCGGATTACGTGAAAAGAAGGAATTTCAGAGAATTGATAGGATGTTAGAGGAAGAAGTATAATAAAAAATAAATTATACCCTTAAAATGAGGAGTATTTAGACTTGATTTACCCTTATTTTAAGGGTATAATTTGTATATAAGGAATATACGGAGGGGAATCATTGTGAAAAAGACTACTTTTGCATTTCCAAAGGAAGTAACAGCAGATGATATTAAAAGGATTCGGAAAAAACTCTCACTGACGCAGGCAGGATTTGCGCAATTGGTAAATGTATCTGCAAAGACAGTTGAGAGATGGGAGTCTGAGAAAAATCCCATAACCGGATCGGTTGTAACACTGATTAAACTATTAAATGAGTATCCCCAGATTTGTAAGGATTATGAGATACCTCCTAAAAATGAACCCATGCGCTTGTGGTATATGTTAAAAAATGAAGTATGCACGATCATTGATGTAAATGAACGAGAGAAAAGAGTGCAGATATATAACTTTACGAGAGATAATATAAAACGGGCATTTGGTGTCAATGAACATCCAACCTTTGAAGAATATGAGGAATTTCTGGAATCCAGGTGCTTTCCACGAAGCAGAGATAAAATGAAGTTGATTTTAAAGGAACTTGATTTGCCATTTTATGAGCCATTAATGATCATTGAGAAAACTGCCGGAAAGATGGCAGAGGATGAATTCTGGATCAGGATAGAGAGGTGATGAGGTTGATTGAACTATTTGAAAAGGATATTCGTAATTACGACAGGCAGTCTTCGAAAGGAAATCAATTAAAATGGTTTTCAGAAAATATTTGGTATAAAGCAGATTATACCGGTTATGAAGGATTTGCTGAATATGTAGTTTCAGAGCTTTTAGCGCATTCAACATTGGGAGAGAAAGAGTTTATTCGTTATAGTACCGAAGAAATAAAAAATAAATATATGACATATAAAGGTTGTAGTAGTGAAAATTTTCTGCCTAAGGGATGGAGTCTCATTACATTAGAACGCTTATTTCAAAATACGTATCAAAAAAGTCTTAATAAGGCAATTTACTCTATTTCAGATTATGAAAATAGGATTAAGTTTTTGGTTGAGCAGACAATCCGTATAACCGGGCTTGCTGATTTTGGAGTATATATTAGTAAGCTATTAACGATAGATGCTTTTTTCCTGAATGAAGACAGGCATACACATAATATTGCGGTTTTGATGGATATGGAAGGAAAATATCACTATTGTCCCATTTTTGATAATGGTGCAGCATTATTGTCAGATACGACAATGGATTATCCTTTGAATGTTCCATTTCATATTTTGGTAGAAAATTCCAATGCTAAAACATTCTGCACCAGCTTCGATGAGCAGCTTGATACAGTTGAAAGACTTTATGGTCAGCACATTCGGTTCCATTTTGACGAAAAAGAAATAGATGCCATATGTGCCAAAGACCTCTATTATTCTGATGAAATAAAAGAAAGAGTGAAGAGCGTGTTACTGAGTCAGAGAAGAAAGTATCAGTATTTATTTAGGTGATTATTTTTTCGGTCCTGTACATGAATGAATTAAATAATCATTTCCCCAATCACACATGGCATTAAGAATGGGAACAAGACTTTTTCCAAAATCGGTAAGACTATATTCGGTTTTGGGTGGAACGACAGGGTAGACGGTACGAGTAATCAGGCCGTCTTTTTCTAATTCACGCAACTGCTGTGTTAACATTTTGTCTGTTGCATTTGGCATTTTCTTATGAAGCTCACTGTAACGCATGGTATGGTTTAGTAAATGCCACAGAATAATTGCTTTATATTTCCCACCAATAAGAGAAAGGGTTGCTTCAATAGGACAAGTATAATTTGTAGATTTGTCAGTCATAAATCCTCCATACTTACTTTTTGGATAGTATATACCTAAAAAGTGCATTCTTGTTTTTTCGCAAGTCATATTTATAATAATAAAAGAGGTTAACCAAAATGACAAGAGCTCTTATCATGAATATTAGGAGGAATTAGTATGTCATTCATTGAAATTGCAAAAAAACGTTATTCTGTGAGAAAATATGCAGATCGGGCAGTAGAAGATGAAAAGCTGGAAAAGATCATAGAAGCTGCACATGTAGCACCAACAGCAGCAAATTTGCAGCCAGTTAAATTGCTTGTTGTACAGAGTAAGGAGGGAATGGATAAGCTTGGAAAAGCAGCTAATACTTATCAGGCACCGATAGCAATTATTGTTTGTGCAGATCATTCTAAGGCATGGGTAAGACCTTTCGATGGAAAGACAATGACGGATATTGATGCTACTATATTAACAGACCATATGATACTGGAAGCTACGGAATTAGGTCTGGGAACATGCTGGATTTGTTATTTCAAACCGGATATTGTCAGCCGGGAGTTTGCCCTGCCGGATAGCTTAGAACCTATTAATATTTTAGCAATAGGCTATGCTGATGAGAGTCCGGCGGATAGTAATCGTCATGCAAATACGAGAATTCCGGTAGAGAAGCTAGTTACATATTGTTAAAATGATATTAACAGCCATATACCCTACAAGGAGTCTGTGGGGTATATGGCTGTTAAGTGGTTCAATTACAGGGAAACGAAATTATTTTATATCTTCTTCCAATCTATTTGCAAGAGAGAGTGTTTCTGACAGGGTAGAATTAATGGAGCTGATACTCTCCATATAATTTTTCGCTACATGATTAGCGTCTTTTATAGACGATATCATTTCACCAAGATGCTCTACTATGCCATTCAAAGTATTTTTGATTTCAGCAGCGGAGCTTCCGCTGTCTTTTGCCAGTTTTCCCATTTGAGTGGCAACAACGGCAAAGCCCCTTCCGGCTTCGCCACTCCTTGCGGCTTCAATGGATGCATTCAGAGCCAAAATATTGGACTGTGAGGCATTTTGTCTGATTTTGTTTACGATATCAGAAGCTTCATTGACATCAGACTCCATACCTGTAGTCATATTATTTATTTTCTCTAGTGTTTGGATAAGATTTTCGGTTCCACTGATTACTTCCTGTACAGAAACATCAATTTGTTGTACGGATTCTTTAAAGCGTTCAGCAATATCTATTACTTTTCCGTTATTTTCTGTTGCATAAGTACATATCAGGCAGCCTTCCACCTTATTTCCGTCTTTAATTGGAACCAGATCGCCTTCAAAAGCCATTCCCATAACTTCTTTGGGCAGATAATTATGTATTTTGATGCCTTCTCTCAGTACCCGGTTAAACGCACCACTTGGATCCTGAAATTTTTCACCAATCTGTAGCTTTGGAGTTTCTCCATCCGGTATGACATAACCGACTAAAATACCATCCTTATCCAATACGGAAATGTATGTCGATACATCATATAGTTGTTTAATTATTTCAAGATTGTCTACCACGCTTTGTACTTTGTGATTCATATAAATACCTCCCGTAATAATAATTGCTATATTATTTTCATTTTACACTATTCTTTCAAATATTCAAACTATATTTTAATTTAACAGATAAATTTAAGAACTAAGGAGGGCCTTAGTTGATTTATTTGTCAGAAAATTATTATTGACATATCCCAATTATTGGTATAGTATGTTAACGTAACTGAGCAATTCAAACAGCTACCCAAATAGTTGTTTTCAAGCAAGAAAGGAGGTAAGCATCTATGATGAAGAGAAGAACAGACAGCAAAAACTTAAGATTGTATATGATTACCTCGAATAAAAGGCAGTAATATTCTTTTTCTAATATATTATGTCTAAGTGCCGTGGTATCTTATTTGAGACCACGGCTTTTTTAGTCTTTTTCCGTAACTATGAATGAACAGAATAGTTACCTTTCATCATATGCAATCATATCATTTTTACATTTTCCAAAGAAAATCAGAAACTATAAAAAACAAGGAGAGACGAATGGATTACGAAAATAGAAAGACAGCAACCGTTATGGCAGTTCATAGGGATCGATATGAGCTATATGCAGAAGAAGAATCGTTTTATGGCAGGCTGAAAACAGCTTTATTTTATAACACTAAGGAAATGGTTGATTTTCCGACCGTTGGTGACGAGGTTCGGGTAAATTTCAATCAAAGTGGAGATAGCCAGATCATAGAGATTTTACCAAGAAAGACAGTCTTTATGCGATTGAATTCCACACAAGGTCTTCCGGATCAGGCAGTAGCGGCCAACTTTGATTATGTGTTTATTACGATATCTTTGAACCGTGATTTTCACATATCTAAGCTGGAGCGTTACCTGACTGTTTCCTGGCAGAGT
>JALEWA010000240.1 GCA_022788085.1 Lachnospiraceae bacterium | reverse complement strand
CATCAGCATTTCAGCAGAAATGCGTTTGCGAAAGAGAACAAGTGTGCTTGCATCAAACGGAGCTTCTTCCTGATAGCCGGGAAGCCCGATAAAATACTGCAGGTACGGATTCTCAGCAATCTGTTCTACAAGCTCACGGTCAGAATACTGGAACTTAGTCTGGATGATCAAAGCTCCTAATGCCATACGGAGCGGCTTGGCAACACTACCCGTATCACTCGGGAACAGCCTGGCATATTTTACTTCAAATTCATCCCATGGGATTTGGTCAGCCAGTTTGATCCAGCGGTTATCCGGATTCATGTGGAGACCCAAAGGCTGGTTGAAATCGAGGAATGAATGCTGTAACTTGTCGATCGGTTTGTACATTGTTTTAGCCCCTTTATACTTAAAATATGCAGGAAAACTGCAAGAAAAACGATTTAATTTTAACAAAATCCTTGCATTTATTATATCAGAAAACTGGGGAAAAATCAGTAAAATCAAGTACTTTAAGCTCAATCAGCAGACACTATTTAGACCAGTGCTAATAACCATTGATTTAGATCTATAACTCCAGGCTATTCTCCTTCAGAAGAAAATCATAAATGCTCATCGTAGTAATTCCGTCTTCGTCTCTTGTTACATTAACAACATCCTTAACAATAATGATTTTCTTAAACGAATCACCAATATTAATAAGCGAAGCTTTCTCCTGAATACGTTTTTCTTCCGTCGGCATGCTAAATGCAGACTGAATATAATATCGCTTACTTCCTAGGTTTGCAATAAAATCGATTTCTAAATATGTTCTTTCCTCTTTTCCTTCCTCATTTCTACCGCGTTTCTCAACGACTCCTACATCTACAGAATAGCCTCTACTACGCAATTCATTATAAATCACATTTTCCATGATATGAGTTTCTTCTACTTGTCTAAAGCCCAATCTGGCATTCCGTAATCCTACGTCTTCAAAATAATATTTAAGAGGTGTTCCTATATACTTTCTACCTTTTACATTGTAACGATTAGCTTTATTAATAACAAATGCGTCCTCTAAATATTCTATATATTGCCTAATTGTATTTGCACTAATATTAGACTGAATTACACTCCTAAATGTAGCTTCAATCTTCGGAACATTTGTAAGAGAACCGATAGATGATGCCAACACATTAACTAAATCTTCCAATTCTTGCGACTTTTCTATATGATGTCTTTCAATGATATCTTATATTGATTATTTTTGACGCATTTGGCACTTTTATTCATTAAGTTCTTCACAAAGACAATATCGTGTCGTAACAGGCTATTCGTTGCACAAAAACTTGAAGGTCACTGACACCGTAAACAATAGATCCTGGGCACATTTTCGCGTAATAATCTGTTTTCCGTCTTATTTTTATGTTACAATATTTTTTATTTCTATCATATCAGTAAATTGAACTATCATTTTTCTTCTTTCTCTAAGGGTTTTAAATCCAACAGAAAATCTGTAAATTCATTGTTCTATCAAAAAAGACGTTTCTCCCTCTCCGAAAATTGGTATACAAATTTATGAACAATTTTTCCGTTTTTAATTTTTACTATGATTATTCCATATGCAAAAAGATTCAACTTATCCGAAATTGAACAGAACAGGTTGGAATATCTATGTATGCTCTCTGTAACAAGTCCTTCTGATGTTACCTTTGTTCCAATACCATTTATAATTCCTCCAACAGTTCCTCAATACTCATTTTGAATCGGATTAATCAAATATGCTTTTGTATTCTCATAATATTCTTTGCGTGAGTAATTCCTTATAATAGCAATCTCTGTTCCGGCTTTCATCTGCCGAATGAGTCCCATTTCCTCTAATTGCGCTGTTGCTCTTGTGATGGAGGTCTTGGTAAAATTCAGCTTGTTTGCAACCTCACTTTTTAACACAGTTTCCTCATCATCCATATATAAAAGTTCCAAGAACACCATCTGCGTTGCAGGCATCATCTTATCCACCTTGACCAGCTGCTTGCGATACACATCCTGCAATACAATTCCCATAAATGGTAAGAATACATTTCCCGGCAAATCCACAAACGGAACTCCGCTTTTCACCAGCGCATTTCGCATGGACACGCTGTTTAACGCTACTTCATATGCTACAGGACACTGCAATGCTTCCTCATACTTTGCTTTCTGCTTTTTCATTGCGGAAACACTTAGCTCCGTTTCCTTCATAACATCTATTATGGCAAAGTTAACACCATATATTTCAACCATCGTAATATCACGCATAGTCATAAAAATCGGCAATGGTAATTTATTCTTGTATTCTGCTATTTTTACCTCGCAACCGAAATACTGCTCTAATTGTTTTTTCATATGGCATCTCCTTGTAACATATTTTTATGTATAATAACGTATTTTATGTTATTTTATTGTAATCAGCTTGGTTTCTATGCATGTTTAGGTAAGGTATCTTTCCCATAAAAATCTCCATAAGAAAAGCACCTACCATTGATAGATGCTTTCATTCTTTCTAACTCTCATTCAATTGTTTATCAATATCTCTACCACCATACATAATTCGAATAATACTTACAGTAGCATTGGTTTCATCTGGCAGATAAAACACTAAATAGTTATCCACCGCCAAAACTCTAAGCCCCTGACTATGCCAAGGTTCTTCCTCGTATAGTCTGTGTCGCATTGGCATTTGTTCAAGAGAACGCACAGCCTTCATAATGCGTTCTGTTTGTCCGGCAGCTGTTTCAGGTACCAACAATTCATACGCAATATATTCGTAAATGTCCCTCAAATCCTGTCTTGCTTCAGCGGAATATGCCACATGAAAAATCATATGCCAAAATCTCTTTTCATTTCAAATTCAATGGCATCTGCTGAGTAAACTCTGCCAGCTTTTACATCAGACATACCTTTTTCAATTTCTTTATCAAATTTTTCTTTCGTAAGAGAACCATAGGCCAACGGTGCCGTTCTTGGTAATTTCATTTCAAATGGAATTCC
>JALEWA010000126.1 GCA_022788085.1 Lachnospiraceae bacterium | reverse complement strand
GACATAATCAAACGAATCAAGGTTGTTTTTCCAATTCCCGATTCTCCAATGATAGCCACAAATTCACCTGGTTTTATTGATATATCGGCATTTTCAAAGACATTTTCCTTCTCCATATCATAGTGAAAACTTAACCCCTCAACTCTGACTCCTATATCATTTTGTTCAATATGTCTATCACATTTCTCCTCTAACGGAATGTTCTGAAGTTCTATAACACGCCCTGCAGATGCAAGAATCGATACGATTTTGGGTATCTGCTGTGCAAGCCCAATAATGGGTGCCTGAATACGATTAATCAGGGTAATAAATAGTGACATGGTACCATATGTAATCGTCTTTGCCGTAATACAAATTGCACCATAAGTAAAGGCAACAATATATGCTAATTGAAAAGTCAATGACATAGAAGTTGAGCTGATTACTCCCAGCTTACTCTTTTTATACACCCACTTAAATCTTTCATCTCTTAGCTTTACCAGTCTGTCTGTTGCATACTCTTCATTTGCAAAGGATTTTACAATAAGAAGATTTGCAAGACTCTCCTGTACATAGGAGCGGTAAGCCGACTCCGATTCCTGTACCTTAACCTGCAGCTTCTTAAGCTTTCTACCAAGCCAGAAACTCACAACGGCTGCCACCGGACCTATCACTAATGCAAATACTGCTAACATTGGCTGATAATAGAACAAGGTAAAAAATGTTATCAACAGCTCCAATACAAGTTCAATAATGGTAGGAATCGTATAAATGATACCATTGGAAATATTTCCTGCATCACTCGTAAGACGAGTCATTAAATCCCCTGTATGATACTTCTTCACATCCATCCAGTGCGCATTAATAATCTGTTCATACAATTGCTTTCTGATACCGAATGAAAATTTTTCATCCAATACTAATGAAATCATCTGAGATATGACGTTAAATCCCAACATACTAATAATGAATACAATATAGAAAATAATTGCCACTGTAATATTATTGCCATTAGTCGCTCTGTCTATAATCTCCTTCGATAAAACTGCCATACCTGTCGATAACAAGGTAATGAGTAAATTAATTATCATCATAAACAGAATCTTTGGTATATATGGCTTTGAATATTTCACAAGCCAGAAGAAATAACTCTTCTGATTTCTCCAATCTTTTAAAAAAGCAATCAACTTATTCATTCTAACAGCTCCTCAATATACTTTTTGATGGATAACCAATTTTATCCATCAAATTAGCATATCAGATTTTGTAAAAAAGCACAATGTTTCTCCTGATATTTGTGAACCAACCACTTCCCTTAAGTATTATTGCTAAATGCCTAGATATATGACTTTTTTCCTATTATTATTTGTAATATTTCCAATTGACTTCCAACTTTATACAACTTATAATGATAATCAATAAGATTGAGAGAAGAGGGACTTACATGCTAAGTGATAATACCAAGATTCACCTTATCAAGCAATTAGATGTAACAGACTTATCAGGAGAAAAAGTTATGATTGACTTCTCAACAGGCAAATATTTTCTATTAAAGGGTTCTGCGAATGAAATATGGGACATGCTTTCAGAAGATGTAACCATTGCAGAGATAAAGGATTCCCTGATGAAAATATATGATGTTGATGAAGAAACATGTTCAGCATCTGTCAACAGTTTTATACTACAGATGCAGAAAAATGGTTTTGTTGAATTACAAAATAATTAAGAGAAGGAAGCTTTCCGCTTCCTTTTTTATTTATCTTGTATATTCCCTGCTAATTCAGTACAATAGAATTTGTTTATGGATAAATGCATTTGCATGATATATTCGTATCTAGGAGTAGTAATAAATGGATTTTTTTAAAAAACATCTATATCAAATAATGATAGGATTCAGCATATTCTTATGCTTTATTATTATATGTATTCCCTTTACTAATAAGAAAAAGTCATCAGTTCCCGATGATGACCGTTCCTTTTCTGAAATCAATCCTTCTGCAGACGTTTCTGAAATTTCAGCTCAGGAACTGGTTTCTGAAATAACCGTTGGCTGGAATCTTGGTGATTCACTTGACAGTTGTGTCAGTGATGATTTGCGTAATGATGGGACAATAGATTCTTCTTTCTATGAGACCGCCTGGCACAATCCTGTTGTCACCAGAGAACTCATTGATGCAGTCTGCGCTGCGGGTTTCAATTCCATACGAATTCCTGTTACATGGTATTACAACACATATGAGCAGGATGGGCATCTCTATATACGACAGGAATGGTTGGAACGAGTAGCTGAAGTTGTTCAATATGCTTTGGATAATGACATGTATGTCATCCTTAATTCTCATCATGATGCGCCTATACTTTGGGCTGATATGAACGATATTGAAGAGGTTTCACAAAATGCTCAGGACTTATGGAAACAGATTGCGGAATATTTCAAAGACTATGATGATAACCTATTATTTGAAGGATATAATGAGCTAAATACGAAAAGGAACAATTGGCAATATAGTGAAGAAGCTTCTCAGGCAACCAATAAATTAAATCAATTATTTGTTGACACGGTTCGGGCAACAGGAGGAAATAACGCAAACAGAATATTAATTTGTGGAACGTTTTTAAATGAAGTCACCGATGATGTTCTGGACAGCTTCGTACTTCCATCCGATTCCGTTCCTGATAAGCTGATTATCGAAGTACATACTTATGATTCCTCTTATAATCAGGATATATCAGAACTGTTCCTTCGTTTAGACAGGTTTTCAAAAAAACAGTCAGCTCCTGTTATCATTGGTGAATTCGGCACAACAGAAAGCTTTGTTCCTTCAGAATATCGCACCATTCACGCTGGAAATTACATTGCCCGCGCTTCACAATATGGCATCAAATGTTTTTGGTGGGATGATGGTTTCTCTTACCGTATTTTTGACCGAACAACTTATAACATTGTAGAGTCTGATATATTTAATGCACTTATGAATCCTTGCGAATATGAAACAAATGACCTTGCAAACTATAATTTCAAATCAATCAATGATTACAGTTACTCCATAATCGATCCTGAAAATGGTTCTCTTGCAGAAGCTTCGCAAGGTGCCCTAACCTTAAATTGTAATGAACTCGGTCTTCCTGTTTCCGGTGGGCTTGGCTACCGCATATTACTTCATATGAAAGATAACGGCACTGGAAACAGAATTATTGGTGTTTCTTTCTACGATTTAGATAATAACCTGTTATCCTATACACCTGTGAATGAACAGATGAAATATGATATCACTGCACCGGACGATGCTGCCTATATGAGAGTATCTCTTTATAATCCCTGGGGATATCGAAGTCTGCAGGAATATGAGCAATATCTCAATCAGAATAAATTGTATCTTGAAATAATAGAATACCGGAAATGACAAAATGCCTCTTGAATCAATCAAGGGGCATTTCAAATGCTTTAAA
>JALEWA010000054.1 GCA_022788085.1 Lachnospiraceae bacterium | reverse complement strand
GTGTAGATAGTCCATTTTATAGATTTATTTCAAAGTTTTTTGATATCATAAAACTTAATTTTATGTGGATGTTATTCAGTCTCCCGATTGTTACCATGGGAGCATCGACCGTTGCGGCTATGTCTGTTGCATTGAAAATGGTAGATGATGAAGAGGGATATATATGTAAGAGCTTTATTAAGGCATGGAAAGAGAATTGGAAGCAGGGAACCGTATTATGGCTGCTTTCTATAGTAGCCTTTTATGCTGTATATCTTGATTTCCAGTTATTTGAGGCAGTGGAAGGAAATCCGATTATGTTTCTGATTATTGGTATGGTATCCTGTTTTATTGTGATTCTGTGTCTGATTTATGCCTATCCATTGATGGCAAGATATGAGAATACACTTGTCAGGACAATACAGAATTCCTATCGTATTGCAAGAAAATATTTTGGAAGAACAGTGATGCTTGCCTTTGTACTTGCAGTAGAGTATGTGATTTTCCAGTTCAATACGACAATGCTGCTTCTTGGAATTGCAGTTGGTCCTGCCATTATGATTTTTACCATAGCAGGGATTAGTAAGAGAATCTTTCAGGAGATAGAGAAGGAGCCGGGTGCAGTCATAAAAAAGAGCAGCCTCCCTATGGAATAGACTGCTGCTTCTCTACTATATTTTTGCGGTATTCAGCAGGACTGATACCAACATATTTCTTAAATTTCTTATGGAAATAATCTACATTTTTATATCCTACCTGTTCAGCAACCTCATAGACCTTGAGGTTGTTTTCTTTTAACAACTCTTTTGACTGGTCGATCCGTTTGCGATCAATATAGGAATTAAAGCTTTCCCCGGTACTCTTTGTAAAAATCTTACCAAGATAAGCACTGTTATAGCCAAAGAGCGGTGCAATACTTTCCAATTTGATATTCGTCTGATAATTATGGTCAATATAATAAAGGATATCATCCAGAATGGTATCTCTGGAAGGATTACCGGTAGCATTCATAACCATTTCAGCCTGTTCTGATATGAAACGGATGATTTCATACAGATAATGGCAACTGTCAATCTTATCGATGCATTCCGCATTGCTGGGGAATGGAATATCAAGCATACTGTAGGTACGATTACACTTTTCCTTGATTTGAAGATATAAATCCGTTAAGAAAAGCTTTACGGAGGATATATCGTTCTGAACGTTGAAAAGGTATTCCTCTAGCTGGAATAAGGTTTGTGATACCTTTTGACGATTAAAGGAAAGAAGATAATCCGTCAACCTGTCGCAATATTCAACAAGCTTCTCATTACTGATCTGAAGACTACGGTTTTTGACATCAGGAAGCTCTTCATATCCAAGGGTGTGTTGTCCCTGCATACAGAAGAAACGTCTTTTACATAAGGAAGCAGCTTCTTCATAGGACAGATAAATTTCGTCAATGGAAGAAACAGAACGTCCGTAAGCAAGGAATATAGAATCAAGCGGACTTCCGGGCTGAGGCGGATCTTGTTCATAACGGGAAAGAAAATCCTGGAACTTTAATAAGGCGAAGCTTCCCTTTAAGAGAATTACTTCATTTCCATCCTCATATAAATGCTCAAAGGTGTGATTTCCTTTGTTAGTAACCTTAAGCAAATCAGCAAAGCTGTAGCTGACATCATCAGGATTTGAACTGAATTTTTCGTAGATAACAACCTGATAAATATCGGCATCCAGATTCATTTCTTCAAGTTCTTTGGGACTTAGAGCGGTAGTATCAGAAAAACCATAAAGACCTGTTATGATTTCATGTAAAATGACATTCTTGGCTTTGTGCTTTAAAAAATTAATGTTTTCCGAATGTGAACGCTCTTTATCCAGTTCATCCTTGATTTTTTCAAGTGCTGTTAACAGCTCGTCCTCATCAAGAGGTTTTGTTAAGTAAAAATCGACACCATAACGGATAGCCGTTTTCGCATATGCAAAGTCAGAGTAGCCACTTAAAATAATAAATTTTCCTTTATAGCCCTTTTCACGTGCAATACGAATAATATCAGTACCATACATTTTGGGCATTCGGATATCCAATAGAACAAGGCTGGGATTTCCTTTGAGTATGGCTTGCAGGGTAGCTTCTCCGTTGGATGCTTCACCGCATATTTCGAAGCCAAGAGCTTCCCAATCAACGATATATTTTAGTCCTTCACGAATATTTTGTTCATCATCTGCAATAAATACAGTTTCCATTATTTTTTCCTCATGT
>JALEWA010000197.1 GCA_022788085.1 Lachnospiraceae bacterium | reverse complement strand
TACCATAGCCTTAACTGGCTATAAGTTTTTAACGATATAAGGAGGATTCGTATTATGGCATTCCAGATTTCTGATGCATGTGTTTGCTGTGGAGCATGTGAAGCTCAGTGTCCAGTTGGAGCAATCAGCATGGGCGATGGCCAGTTTGAAATCGACGCTGATAAGTGTATCGATTGTGGTTCTTGTGCAGGAGCTTGCCCTACAGGGTCTATTGCACAGGCATAATAATACTTAAACAAAAACCCCTCCAGTCATTCTGAAGGGGTTTTTTTTATGCCTTTGATTTTGAAAGTACACGAAAGAGAACATTCTCTTTATTCTTGCTCTTCTCGGATTTTTCACGACGGTTACGTAGCATTGCATCAATTTTCTTATAATGCTCCTCTTCTAACTCTCTGCGTGCCTTCTCTCGTTTTTCCTCACGTGCCTCACGCAAAGTTTCACGTTCTTCTTCATGCTCTTCCAGTAAGCGGAACTGATAGTCCATTTCTTTGCAGATATTCTCTTTCATCTGGCTTGATAATTCATCAACCAGCGTCTGATTATTACTTCTAACAGCATCTGCTATTAACTTTTGAAGCAAATACTGCATTCTCGCCAGCTTTTCCTGCTGATTCTCTTCCTCCTTCAATTCTTCTCTCTTTCGAATCGCAATTTCACTTCTACTATCACTTTTTCGTTCGGAAGCCGCATTAGCATCACGCTTGTCCAAACTTCTCATTTCCTTAATCTGAATCACTTTCATCTCTCCATTTTTATTTATTTTTGTTAATTGCTTTTGCGCAAACGGATTGTCCTGCTTCATGTATTCCTGTCCTTCCTCGCCTTCCTGAAGTTGATTCAATACCAGTTTGACTGCTTTCAGCTGCAAGCCCTGATCCTTCAGATTCTTAATCCGAATAAATCTTTTGATATCCTCCTGCGTATAAATTCTATGTCCCTGACGATTTCTTGTAATAGGAATACCTAACTCTTCCTCCCAGTATCGCAATACATGAGATTCCACATGTACTTCTTTTGCAACTTCATTAATAAGATATGTTTCCTTTACCACCTTTTTACTCCTTTCTGTTTTTATTACCATTGCCATGCCGATACCTCAATTACTTTACACGCAAAAAGAGAACATAAAGCTCCTTATGTTCTCTTTCGTAGTTACAATATTATTATTTATTTACTACCATATATTAACATAAATTATTAACATAGTAAAGGAATATTTTTGTTACCGGAATAAAGTAAACGGTAACATATTTTTATTTCTGATACCATATCATCATACTGGTTCCTGCAATGGTAATCTCTTCTCCGGCAAATTTATTCTGTTGTTTTTCTTCTGCACCAAGCTCGATTGCAAGCTCCCATGTACCATTTAAAGGTAATACTATCTGTTGAGATGTATCATTTCCATTATACACAACAAAAATATTTTTCCATTCATCGCCATTTGCATGTTCTGTTATCTGGAAACTAACCAGTCCATTCTTCTGTGTCAGAATCTCTAAGTGCTGCATAATTTCTTTTCTATCTGCCATACGAAAGGCTGGATGTTTTTTTCTAAGTGTTATTAACTTCTGATAATATTGGAATACCGGATAAAATCTGTCCTTATCCTGCCACTGTAGCTTATTAATAGCATCCGGGCTGATAAAGCTGTTTGCATCACCATACTTTGATCGTAGAATCTCATCCCCTGCATGTATAAAGGCAATTCCCTGAGCTGTCAGTACAATAGAGTTAGCAAGCACACAGTCACGAACGGCTTTATTTTCCCATACATTTTCAGAGGTTATTCCCTGATGTAATGTAGCTTTTGCAATAGCCTGCTCAAAGTTACCACGTTTGAGCTTTCCCTGTTCCATATTTAAGAAGCCTTCCTTCGTTCTTAAGCCCAGTGTGGTGATAACCTTGTCCCACAGATTAAGATCATCATGTGCTCCCGCATAATTAACTACCTCTGTAGGCTGACTTGCAATACTATGAATAGAACCGCAGACTCCCTCAGCAATTTCCTTTTCAAATCCTTTTCTTCCCTGTACAAAAGCACCATCGCGCCCTCTCGTACTGCCCTTTAAGGCATCCCGGATATTATCATTGAATATTCCAAATCCTCTATCCTTCTGTGCTCCTTTTAATGTCTGCTTTTCCTCTGCCAATACAGAACCGCCTGCCTGCCATGGTTCTCCATACAATATAATATCCGACTTGCATTCACTACGCAATTCATCTGTTATTTCCTGCATGGTATCTACATCAATCAACCCCATAAGGTCAAAACGGAAGCCATCTATACCATACTCTTCAACCCAGTATTTCAAGGAATCCTTAATATAAGCACGAACCATTTTTCTCTCAGTAGCCACTTCATTGCCACACGCAGCACCATCTGAATAGGTTCCGTCCGGCTTTTTTCGATAATAGTAATCCGGAGCAATATGTCCAAAAGGTCCATCTTCTATAGAAAAGGTATGATTAAATACAACATCCATGATGACGCCTATTCCGGCTTTATGAAGTGCCATAATCATTTCCTTACACTCTTTGATTCGTGCCTGAGGATGAATCACATCCGTTGCATATGCACCTTCCGGCACATTATAATTGTGCGGGTCATATCCCCAGTTAAACTTTTGACCCTGATATCCCGGTTCATCAACACGAAGTTCATTCACAACAGCATAATCATAAATTGGCTGAAACTGTACATGAGTAATTCCAAGCTCTTTTAAAGAATCAATACCTGCTGCATGTCCTCCCGGTGTCTTAAGTCCCTTCTCTGTAAATGCAAGGAACTTTCCTCTATGAACAAAGGGCACTGATTCATCCATCGAAAAATCCCTGACATGCAGTTCGTAGACAACTGCATCTGTATGGGAACCATTATCAACATGCTTGTATTGTGAAAATCCCTCCGGGTCTGTCTTAGCTAAATCCAGTACAACGCTTCTGTGACCGTTTGCAGTCACAGCTGTTGCATAAGGATCCCTTGCATATTGTTCCCTCCCTGTTTCATCTGTCAGTTTATACATATAACAGGTCTGCTCCAGATCTTCCTCTACACAGATGCGCCAGATATCGTCCTGTGTCTTCTTCATCGGAAGTTCCCTTCCTCCACAATGAGATGCTACGTTTCCTTCTTCATCATATTCTCCGGCATCTTCATAAAGAACAAGGGAAACCTTTTTCATATCCGGTGCAAATAGACCGAATTCACTTTTTTGAGCTGTATAATTAACTCCAAGCCCATATTTATTCATACACTTTTCTCCTGCTTCTTATTCCCGTCCTGATCACTTTGCCAGATTTGCAAACTGAGTATAATCCGGCAGCCACGCAAGATTAATTGTACCTATCGCACCATTTCTCTGCTTAGCAATGATTATCTCAGCTACATTCTTAAGCTCTGTATCCTTGTTATAATAATCATCACGATAAATGAACATAACCACGTCAGCATCCTGCTCGATTGCTCCTGATTCTCGAAGGTCAGAAAGCATCGGTCTATGGTCAGGTCGCTGCTCTACTGCTCGAGATAACTGCGACAAAGCGATTACCGGAATATGCAGTTCCCTTGCTAATGCCTTTAAGCCTCGTGAAATATCTGAAATCTCCTGTTGTCTGGATTCTGATTTTCCTGAGCCTGTCATCAACTGTAAATAGTCGATAATAATCATCTGTAAATCATATTCCAGCTTGAACTTACGGCATTTTGAACGAAGCTCGCCAAGACTGATACCGGGAGTATCGTCAATTAGCAGATTGGAACGTCCGATTACGTCCGCACTCTCAATCAAGCGCTCCCATTCATCATCCTTCATATTACCTGTTCTGATTGCCTGTGAGTTAACCTTAGATTCAAGGGACAGCAAACGGTTTACAAGCTGTTCCTTCGACATTTCCAATGAAAAAATCGCTACTGCTTTGTTATCCTTAAACGCAACATGTTGTGCAATATTAAGAACAAACGCAGTTTTACCCATAGAAGGTCTTGCCGCCACCAGAATCAAGTCTGAAGGCTGGAAACCTGCCGTTTTATAATCAAGATCAAGGAAACCGGATGCGATACCAGTAACTGCGCCCTTTTGCTTAGAAGCCTCTTCAATCATATTCATGGCATTCATAACGACTTGCCTGATAGGAACAAAGTCACCACTATTTCTCTTCTGCGCAATCTCAAATACCTTTTTCTCTGTTTCCTCTAAGAGAACCTCCAGGGATTCCTTCTGTGCATAACAATTATTCGCAATCTCTTCATTTACACGAATCAGCTTACGAAGGACAGATTTTTCTGCCACAATACTCGCATAATATTTAATATTAGCAGAGGTCGGAACTGTCGTAATAATATCTCTTATGTATTCAAGACTATATATCTCTGGCGGTACACCCTTTTCCTTCAAACGATCCTGTAGGGTAATTAAGTCTACCGGCTTTCCTTCATCATTCAGTTCCACCATGGTATCAAAGAGAATCCCATACTGCTTACCATAGAAGTCATCGGAATTAATCTGTTCGCTTGCAATCGTAATGGCTTCCTTATCCATAAGCATAGCACCGATTACAGACTGCTCTGCTTCGATGCTATGTGGTAAAACTCTCTTTAATATTGCCTCATCCATTTCCGGCATATTTAAGCCTCCTCAACTTTAACACGAAGCTTTGCACTTACCTTAGGATGAAGCTTTACCGTCACCTCATGTGTTCCTACTGATTTGATTGCATCCTGCATCTGAATCTTCTTCTTATCAATTTCCTTACCGTACTGATCCATAACAGCCTTTGCAATTTCCTTGGAAGAAACAGAACCAAAGGTCTTTCCACCTTCACCGGACTTAATGCTTACCTTAACCAGCATCTCTTCTACTTCTTTTCCAAGTGCCAAAGCAGCTTCATACTGCTCCTTAGCAATCTTTTCCTCATTTGCCTTCTGAAGCTTCAAATTGTTCATATTTGCATTATTAGCTTCTACGCCTAACTTTTTCGGAAGAATAAAATTTCTTGCATAGCCTTCACTTAATTCAACCAAATCACCTTTTTTTCCTACTGATTTTACATCCTGTAATAAAATAACCTTCATTATATTGCACCCTCTTGTAGCATAGTATTTATTGTGTCTTTTATAACGTCAATAGCTTCTGCCGACGTCATGTTCTCAAGCTGCGCACCGGCAATATTCATATGACCGCCGCCGCCTAAACGTTCCATGATAATCTGGACATTTACTTCATCAATAGATCTTGCAGAAATATAAATCTGATTCTGATAGTTCGTAATGACAAAGCTTGCCTTAATTCCACTGATATTTAATAGCTCATTGGCAGCCTGTGCACCTACAACGGTAGGACTTGCCAGACCTTCTGCCGGACAGATGGAAATGGCATAAGCATTCTTATAAATCTCTGCATTCCCGACTGTTTCCGCCTTTGCCTTATATTCCTTCGCATCATCACGGAGCATTTTACGTACTCTTGTAACATCAGCACCACATCTTCTTAAAAATGCAGCAGCTTCAAAGGTTCTGACACCTGTCTTGGTCGTAAAATTATTCGTATCAATGATAATACCGGAATAAAGACAATCTGCCTCATTTGATTTTACCTTAACTTCTTCTCCTACATATTGGAGAATCTCTGCAACCATTTCGCAGGCACTGGAAGCATATGGCTCCACATAGGAAAGTGTTGCATTCTCAATAACCTCGGAGCTTTGTCTGTGATGATCAAGCACGACTACCGTCTTACACTCTTTGATAAGCTCAGGACATTCCGTAATACTTGGTCTGTTTACATCCACAACGACAAGGACTGTATTATTACCAGCAAACTCCAATGCCTGAGAACCATTAATGATAAAATCATCATCATAAACATTTCTGTCATTAAAAAGCTCTACGAGCGGCTTAATCGATGTGGTCATATCATTCACAACGATATGAACCTTTCTCTCCAACGCCCTTGCAATACAGGCAACACCGACAGACGCTCCGAAACAGTCCATATCGCCAAGCCGGTGTCCCATAATCAATACGCGGTCTTTGCTAGTGATAATCTCCTGCAGGGCATGAGCCTTAACCCTTGCCTTAACTCTTGTGTTCTTCTCAACCTGCTGGCTCTTTCCACCATAGTACACAATGGACTGTGGTGTCTTAACAACAGCCTGGTCACCGCCTCGTCCTAATGCAAGATCAATGGCATTTCTTGCAAATTCGCAATTCTGCGCATAAGTAGGAGCATCAAGTCCCATACCAATACTGATTGTGATTGCCATCTCATTTCCAATATTAACAGTCTTTACATCCTCAAGCAAATCAAATCTGGACTCTTTTAAGGCAAGCAGCGACTGCTTACGCATGATAACAAAATACTTATCCTTCTCCACCTTACGCACAATTCCGTCAAGCGAAGAAATATATTTATTAATCTTTCTGTCTATCAATGCAATAAGCAGGGAACGTCTTACCTCTTCCACACTCGCTAATGCTTCATCATAATTATCGAGATAAATATATCCGATTACCAGACTCTGGGAATCGTTTTCCTTCAACGCAAGCTTTAATGCCGTTTCATCAAACAGATAACCTGCAATCAAATAGCCCTCAAATCCATCATTCTGAATAATGTCGCTATTATCAAGGACCTCCTGTACAGAAATCTTTTTCAGCTTTACGGTATATTCGTGCTCTTCAAAAGAAAGCTCGAACTCTGTCTGTTGTTCAAACTGCAGCTTTTCCTTTGTTATAGCGGGAAAAAGCGTTGTAATGGATTTACGGTAACCCTTCTCCTTATGTACCACATTCTCAAATGCGATATTTGTCCAGATAATCTTACCCTCATCATCCATTAAAACATGCGGGAGCTCCAAATCACGTAACAATCTTCTCTGAATCTGTCCATACTGTGTTGCAAAGCTGATAAATTCATTCATAATAATAGGTTTATTATGATACAGCAAAATCAACATTGCAGTAAAGTACACAACCAGAAAAGCACTGACAATTGCACCTGACCGAATATCCAAAAAATATATCCCTACATTGACACCTGCAAGCACAATACCCAGAATAATCGCTGTTTGCAGATATGCCTTTAATCTACCCTTAAGTTTGACTCTTTGTTTCATGCATAATACCTCTTTGGATTGTTTGAATAATCACGAAAATAGATACATTCACATAAATTAAGTATATCATTAAATGATGTAAAGCGCTATAGAAGATTTTGCTTAAACGTGGATTATCATTTAGGGAGGTCAAAATGCGCTGCACTAGTGTACTGACAAGTTGGTTTGCCTGATTATCATTGGTACAGTACACTAGCCAATTACAAATTTGCATATATCATAACAATCTGCTTTAAGATTTCCACAATCTTTTCCATATCCTGAATACATGCAAATTCATTTCTTCCGTGATGTCCCTCTGAACCGGTGCAAAGATTCGGACAAAGCAATCCATCAAAAGAAAGCCTTGCGCCATCCGTACCACCTCTGATTGGTGATACCTTTGGTGTTACCCCTTCCCTTTCCATAGCAAGCTTTGCATTTTCTACCAAATGCATCTCTTTTTCTATCATTTCCTTCATATTATGGTAAGAATCCTTAATCTCAACATGGAACAGCTCTTCCCCATAGCTTTCATTCAAATCCTTTGCAATCTGGACAAAACGAGCCTTACGCTTCTCAAACAGGTTTCTGTCATGATCACGAATAATAAAATCTGCAATCGCCTCTTCCACTGTTCCCTTAATATCCGTAATATGGTAAAAGCCCTCATAACCTTCCGTAGCTTCCGGACACTCTTCCTTTGGTAGTTTTTCGGCAAATTCAGCAACAAGCTTAATAGCATTTTTCATAATATTCTTAGCATATCCCGGATGGACGCTCTTTCCCTGTACCGTTAGTCTTGCACCTGCGGCATGGAAGCATTCATAACTCATGTCACCAAGCTCTCCTCCATCTACCGTATAGGCGTAATCAGCACCAAATCCCTTGATATCAAAGAATTCCACGCCATTTCCCACTTCTTCGTCCGGCGTAAATCCAATACAGATTTTTCCATGCTTTACCTCTGGATGAGTAAGAAAATATTCTGCCATTGCCATAATCTCGGCAACACCTGCTTTGTCATCTCCGCCAAGAAGCGTATTTCCATCTGTAACAATAAGAGACTTACCCTTGCAATCCTTAAGCATTGGGAATTCCGACACATGTGTCACAATATGTTTTTCTTCATTTAAAACAATATCCTCACCATCATAATTCTCTATGATTCTTGGATTAACATTCTCGCCACTGACAGCATCTGAAGTATCCATATGGGCAATAAAGCCGATTGACGGAGCCTTCTTCTCCTGATTGGATGGAATCACTGCATAAACATAGCTGTGCTCCTCATCATAACGAACTTCGCTTGCTCCCAAGTCCTTCAACTCCTGATAAAGCAGCTTTGCCAGATTACGCTGCTTCTCGGTGGATGGAACATGATCGGAAAATTCCTCCCTTGACTGTGTATCAATCTTAACATATCGTAAAAAATTCTCTGTAACCTTTGATAAATTCATTAAAAAATCCTCCTGTTATTAGTGATATTGATTACCCTGTGTGCCGCTACCATACTTACCCCATATCTTTTTACCTATTATACTCCTAATCAGAATGTTATGCAAACTAACTACCACCTGCAATTCCCAGGTATACATCACCAATTGCTACCTGCTAAACCTATTCAACAGATGGGAGGCTTAATACTTTTTTCTTGACTTTTTCTCCTGCATGACTTACCATATAAACTAAGAAATGGGTTTTCACCGGGTAGGGCCTATGCCTGACAGGACTTGCTCGTTTCTTTTTTTATTTCTAAAATATCATAAAGATACTTTTTTCCACTTGCTGCATGCCTGATAAGTAAGCGTGCTTTAAATATTGTACCTCTCCAATTCTCCGTAATCACTATAGACAGGAATTGCAAATCTGGAATCATACCGATACCAACCATTCTTAGCATTTCTTCCATGCTTACCCATGTATTTGGCAACGCAAAAAAAGACCAACTATCCTTTTCAGATAATTGGTCTCATCTACCTATTTATTAATCGATTGTGTATGGCATTAATGCTAAGTGACGTGCTCTCTTGATAGCTACTGTAAGAGCTCTCTGATGCTTAGCACAGTTTCCTGTAATTCTTCTAGGAAGAATCTTTCCTCTTTCAGATACGTATCTCTTTAACTTAGCTGTATCTTTGTAATCAATTACATTGTCCTTGCCACAAAAAACACAAACTTTTTTTCTTCTACGGATTCCGCCTCTTCTCATCTTTGGAGAATCAGCTTTTTCAGTTTTATTAAAAGCCATGGTAAAGCCTCCTTTTCTTTTATATGGATTCATTCAAATCCTTAGTTAAACGGTAATTCTTCATCAATTCCATCAGGGATATTCATGAAGCCATCTCCTGCTGCCATTGGAGCAGCGGAGAAACTGTTATTTGCAGGAGCTGCATAATTATTGTCGGATGCACCGCCATTACTATTCTTGCTTTCTGCAAATTCCTGTTCTTCAACAACAACATCTGTGGTATAAACTTTTACACCATCCTTATTGGTATAGCTACCTGTCTGGATACGGCCGGTAACAGCAATCTTTGTTCCCTTACGGAAATATCTCTCCGCAAACTCTCCTGCCTTACCGAATGCAACACAGGAAATGAAATCTGCTGTATTCTCGTCACCGTTACGGTTGAATCTTCTATCTACCGCAAGTGTATATCTTGCAATTGCCATCTGGTTCTCACCCTGTGTATATCTTACCTCAGGATCTCTCGTTAAACGCCCCATTAAAATTGCTTTATTCATATTATAAGTTCTCCCACTTCGTCTGCTTATCTATGCAGTACGTTCTCTATTTCTCGTCCTGTTTAACGACTAAATATCTAACAACATTTTCCATAAGGCGAACTCTGGATTCGATTTCTGCTGGAACTGTTGACTGACCGTCGAACTGAATGAAGTAATAGAAAGCTTCTCTCATCTTCTGAACGTCGTAAGCTACTCTCTTCTTGCCCCACTCATCTACGTTTGTAATTGTACCACCATGCTTTGTGATGATTTCTTTTACTTTCTCGATGGTAGCTGCTCTTTCATCGTCTTCGATCTTAGCGCTAACAACAACGGCTAATTCATATTTGTTCATCTTGTTACCTCCTTTTGGTCTCTGGCCTCTTCTCTCAAAGAAGCAAGGATTTATATATCACGAAGATAAATGATACCATATTTCATCTATGTTTTCAAGCTTTTTTGCGTAAATCCTTGGTGTTTTTTTCTACAAGTTTACGCGCAATCATAATCTGGTGTTCACACCCTAAACACTTTAACCGAAAATCTGCTCCAACACGCAGGATTTCCCATTCGTTACTTCCACAGGGATGCTGTTTTTTCAGCTTAACAACATCTCCAACCTCGTATTCAAATCCCATCTATAAAGCCTATACCTTTCTGTTTTATGATATTTCAATTTTTGAAAAGACCTCGCCAATACTGTCTGTAATGACAAGATTTGCCATGCTGTCTCTGGAGGTCGGTGTCTTATTAATCAGAACAAGCTTATCTCCCTGATAATAATCAATCAGCCCCGCTGCCGGATATACTGCAAGAGAAGTTCCTCCTATAATAAGCATATCAGCCTCCTGTATTGCCTTGACGGAAGCCTGCAAGGTTTGTTGGTCAAGCCCTTCCTCATATAGCACAACATCCGGCTTCACCCTTCCACCGCATTCGCATAAAGGAACTTCTTTGGAATCTAAAATAAACTGTGCATCATAGAACTTACCACACCTTTCGCAGTAATTACGCAGTACGCTTCCGTGAAGCTCATATACTGTCTTGCTTCCGGCCGCCTGATGAAGCCCGTCAATATTCTGGGTAATCACAGCCGTAAGCTTTCCTGCTTCCTCCAGTTTAGCCAAAGCTAAATGTGCTTTATTTGGCTTTGCATCAAGACAAAGCATTTTATCACGATAAAACTTAAAGAATTCCTTTGTTTTACTTATATAAAAGGAATGACTGAGAATCGTTTCCGGCGGATAATCGTACTTCTGATGATATAATCCATCCACACTCCGAAAATCAGGAATTCCACTTTCTGTAGACACTCCTGCGCCACCGAAAAAGACAATACGCTTGCTCTCATCTATCATCTGTTGTAACTTTTCTATTTCTGACATATTAATACCCCTGCCTTTCTACCATGTCTTATACGCAATATTCATATCCACTTTTTCCTTGATTCCATCCACATAACCATTTTCTGTATACTGCCAGATGCTTACCTCATACGGCATATACATATAATCATCATAAAATGCGTACCATTTCTCATAATCTTCTAATCTTGTCATATCAAGCATCTTGGTAAAGCATTTCACATTACCGTAAATCATCGGCGTATAGCCCGCTTCCTTTATTGCCTCGCAAAATGCAATACAGATATCGGTACGTTCTGCCTGTGTAAGCTCATTTGCCCTTCCTTTGCCGCCTACAATCATTTCCACATCAAATACGACAGGGTATGGAACATCAAAATCAGAAAGATTTTCTATGACAAAATCAGCCTCTTCCTTCGCCTCTTCAACAGTTACTGCCTGTGTAAAAAAGTAAACGCCTGCCTTCACTCCGGCTTCATTAGCGCCACGCATATTCTTCTCATAATATTCATCTAAAACTATTTTCCCTGACTCATATCCACGAAGCCCAAGTCTGATAAATGCATACTCTACACCATCTGCCTTCACCTTATTCCAGTCAATCTCACCCTGGTACTTAGATACATCAATCCCCTTATGAGATACAACTGCACCATTCTCCACATATTCCATTTCACCTGCATCATTCATACGGAAGTTCTCACTTTTCAGGTTATGCTTCTTCACTGCATCAAGTACCGGCGCAAATACATAGGTTTTCTCATCATAATAGATTAAATTCTCCGGGAAAAACTGCCGAAGCATGGTAAGTGGTCCTCCATCCTGAGCCGTTACCAGTTCCTTCATTTTCTCCTTCAGGGATTTCTCAACCTCAGCTTCCTTGTCCTGAAGCAACTGTTCCATTTCTTTTTCTGAAATGGCATTTGCTTCTTGCAAAATAACTTCCTGCGCCTGTGTATCACGGAGTTTTGCATTTTCACTCATAACTGACTGCACTTCCATGCGTTCCTTATAATAAAGCCCTCCAAAGATTCCGCATCCGACAACGGAGGTTACTGTAATCAAAGCCATTACCACATTTCCTATAAATCCTGTTCTCTGCCTTTTCCCCTTCATTATTCACCTTCTGTTCTTTCTATATCTTTATAATTCTATTTATCTCATGAAATGATAATACTTCTGTATACCTGTTTTATTTTACACTATCCGGAAGGCTTTTGCAAAGAATTATAAGCAGGATGCCAAAAAGCCCCTCTACTGGAATAATCCAGTAAAGGGGACTTCTTACCACTTTCCATAAGAGCATACATTTGTCATAATGGCTGCACGTAATTCGACGAAACAACCACATGCCCTACACATGCCTTCCTGAAGATAATCACATTCCTTACAAACAGACAACCGTTCTTCATAGAGTGCATCCGGCGCCTTGATATCCTCCTCAATTCTGGCGATATATTCATGTAAATTTGCAAAATACTGATCTATATCCATCTCGCGTAATAGACATTTATAGCAACGCTTTTGATTCTGTGTAGTCCTAGACAAATTCTCATCCTTTACAAGGTTTTCCATATTTTGTCTCTCTCCATAGTTCCTTTCACTATTTCACACGGAACTGAACCACACTGCATGCCGGTATTTCGAAGGAAATTCCTTTCTCTGTAACAGTAAATCCTGTAAAGGACTCTTCCTTTACATTTTCAGGATTTTCAAAGGTATTATAAGCATGCATCTCATTTGTGAGGATGGATGCTGTTACTTCTGAAGGCTCGCACTCAGCAAATGCAATTTCTACACTCTCGCTATCTTTAACAGAAAGATTATTCAAGGTAATTGTGATAACACCATCCTTGTCAATTGATACGGATTCCTGTAAATTAGGAACCATAAATTCTTTTTCCTCACCAATTGTCTTAGTACCATCAATATAGCTCTCTATAAGCTCTGCATCCTGATGATACTTATACATATGGAATACATGATAGGTTGGTGTCAGTAACATCTTTGGTCCATCCGTAAGGATAACAGCCTGCAATACATTAATTAATTGGGCAATATTTGCCATCTTTACACGGTCACAATGCTTATTGAAGATATTTAAGGACAGACCTGCAACAAGGGCATCACGCATAGTGCTCTGCTGATATAAGAATCCCGGATTTGTTCCCGGTTCACAGGTAAACCATGTTCCCCATTCATCACAAATTAATCCAATCTTTTTCTCAGGATCATATTTATCCATTATTGTTGTATGATGATTAATTAAAGTTTCAATATAAAGAGCCTTGGCAAGTGTCTTATACCAAACTTTATCATCAAATTCCGTGGCGCTTCCTTTTATCTCCCATCCTTCAGGATGTACATAATAATGCATGGATAAGCCATCCATAAAACCATGAACAAAGCCCGGTGCATTTTCATAACATGTCTTTAATACTTCTTCGGTCCAATAAGTATCATCAACGTTAGGTCCACCACAGATTTTAAAGATTGGCTGCTCTGCATTATAATTTCTTACATATGTCTGGTATCTTCGATACAGATTAGCATAGTAAGAAGGCGTCATATTTCCGCCACAACCCCAGTTTTCATTTCCTACTCCAAAGTAATCAACCTTCCAGGGCTTTTCATGACCATTCTTCTTTCGCAGCTCTGCCATAGGAGAAACACCATCAAAGGTCATATATTCTACCCATTCTGACATTTCCTGAACAGTACCACTGCCAACATTACCATTGATATATGTCTTACATCCAATCTGCTCACACAGTTCAAAAAACTCATGTGTACCAAAGCTATTGTCCTCTGTTACACCGCCCCAATGAGTATTAACCATTTTCTTTCTTGATTCCTTAGGACCAATACCATCCTTCCAATGATATTCATCTGCAAAACATCCTCCCGGCCAACGAAGTACCGGAAGCTTCATTTCACGCAATGCAGCTACAACATCATTTCTCATACCGTTTGTATTTGGAATGTCTGAGTTCTCCCCTACATAAAGTCCTTCATAAATGCACCTTCCTAAATGCTCTGAAAAATTTCCGTAAATCTCTGCATTGATATGTCCCATTTTCTTCTTTTCGTTAATATATAATTTTGCCATTTTTCCCTCTTTCTGCGCTATTTGCGCCTGCTTAATTCATATATCCGATGACTATTCATTTCCTTCTAGTTACTTATACTGATGTTTTGTATGAAAATACAGGTCTTCCGTCTATCCAATCAAATTTCATCAACATAGTATGCCGATTTGGATTATATAGTGGATCACCTTCTAATACATATGGCCGGATATTCCATATATTTTCTGCTTCTCCCGCCGCAAAATAAATATACCATTTTCCCTCAAGATAATGCATTTCAGGAGCCCAAATATGCTTACTCATAATTCCTGTATCATGTTTAACCATATTGTCACTTCTTCTGCATCTGCAATTCCTGCCAAAGTTGATGAACGACGAAGTACAATTCTGTCATAAGCCGGTACAGATGCTGTAAAATAATACATTCCATCTGTATGTCTATATATATATGGATCTGCTCTCTGCAATATCCATGGCTCATTAAACTTTAACTTCTGATCCATTTCACATAATCCCTCCATTCTTATCTCTATTTCTTGCTTTACCTTTCTTAGGTTTCATTAAATGGTAAAATATTTTAGTCATATCTAAATTATAATTTGTAATTTAGATTTTTCAAGAGTTTTTCTCTGTTTCTTGTTTTTTTGTATATCTTATCCAGTTCTTTACAATAAAACTTAGTTAAATTGCTTATACACATTATTTGCACAACAAAAAACCTCAAAGATAACTTTGAGGTTTCATGAGAGGCGACAATCGGATTTGAACCGATGATAAGGGTGTTGCAGACCCGTGCCTTACCACTTGGCTATGTCGCCATATTCAATTTAAATGACTCCAACGGGAATCGAACCCGTGTTACCGCCGTGAAAGGGCGATGACTTAACCGCTTGACCATGGAGCCTTAAGCTTGCATCGGACTTTCTCCGCGCTAACTCCCCGAGTAGGGCTCGAACCTACAACAACTCGGTTAACAGCCGAGTGCTCTACCATTGAGCTATCGAGGAATATCTAAGGAATATTTCGTATTCCTTCAAAACCGAACACACAGATCTCTCTCTTCTTCCGTTTCAAACAATCCAAACTTACCTTCCAGGATAAGCCCTCGACCTATTAGTGACATTCAGCTCAGTACATTGCTGTACTTACACCCATGCCCTATCTACCTCGTCGTCTTCAAGGGGTCTTACTCACTTTGTGTGAGGGATATCTCATCTTGAGGGGGGCTTCACGCTTAGATGC
>JALEWA010000192.1 GCA_022788085.1 Lachnospiraceae bacterium | reverse complement strand
TGGTTTTTATCCGTTGCAATTTACATTGCTGTTATAAAGGATTTGTTCTCTGAATATTCATTGAAGGAGTTCCTTTTGAACTCTTTTCTCATTAGAATTTTCAGGGTTGCATTACTGTTTATTTGTCAATGTTCTATGTTTTTTGTTCTGTTTGACACAACTCTGTTAGAATATCACATTGTTTTGTCTTTGTCAACAACTTTTTTATTTTTTCTCTTTTGAAACTTTTCTATTTCTCAAGAGCGATTTTTATCTTATCATTTTGTTTTTCATCTGTCAACTACATTTTTTTATTTTCTTGTGTTACGTCGTTTTAAGCCGTTATTCTTCACTCCCGTCCAGTAACATGTAAAAATGTTTCACCTGAACTTAACAGTGAATACTAACTCCTGTCTGATCAGTAACTTTTAAGCAACATAATCAAATAATTAGTCCTGTACAAAATCGTTAATAATGTACTTTCCTGAACCTGTTCCATTAACCATTCCTGAATTCCGAATGGATTCATTACTCCAACAAAGAGGAATACAAGCCAGATAAAGAGTATAGCTTCTGCCAATCCTAAAAAGATTCCTGCTATTTTATCAAGGCTATGTATTACAGGAAGCTTACTTACAAGCTTGCAGGAATCTAAAATGAGTTTTCCCAGACGATGTAAAATATGCAGAACCGTTAATAAAATCAGTGCCATCAATACATTAATATAACTTCCCTGAATAAAGCTGCCGACACCCTTGGCTAATACTACCAGTACAATAATTCCTAAAATAGATGCAACCAAACGCATCGTACTTTCTACCAATCCTCTTTTAAAACCTGTTATGGCACTTATCAGCAAAAATACAACTGCAATAATCCATACTAAATTGATATCCATATTCTCCCCTACTGTAATTCTATCATTTGTATACTGTCACTTGTTACTACGGTATATCGTGCTATATTGCCTGTTGGAATAATACATTCTATTCTTTCTTTGAAGGCTCCTTCGTATTTTTTCTTACCTTCCCAGTCAAAAATAACACACTCCTCATCGTTATATATGATAATACCCTCTGTACGAAGTAATATTTCCTTATACTCCTGATTAAAATTGATTGTCTGCTCCTTTTTACCGGAAGGATCATATAATTCCAAAGAATAAGTTGTTTCACCCGTCATATTATAGAAAACAAGCCCTACATGATTCTCATTAAAAAATACGCTTTGTATCTCTTTATCAATCATTATATTTGCAATGTTTTCCGGTTTTTGTCTTCCTTGGTAGAGCATAAGCCGGTCATCTGCGACCGCAAAGGAGTTTTCACTATTCATAAATTCCACAACCGGAACGATTGCATTTGCATAACCATAGCCACCTACAAGGTTATCTGTATAATTTTGCCCTACGGATGAGAAATTATAAAATCCAACATTTGTAGACATTTTTCCATTTTCAGCTTTCAGATAGGATACTGCCACCTGTTTTCCATCATTTGAGATTGCAATGGCAAGCGGATAACCTGATTTACTCATCGTTGTCTTAAAATATATCAGTTCTTCGCCAGACACATTATACAGATAAATTGCTGTTACATTAGAATCATCAAGAACCGCTGCCACAACACCATTTTCTGCCACACAAAAATCTCGGATTGGCATCGTTGTATCAATGGTTCCCATGTTTCCTTCTGTATTGGAAACATATATCATTCTTCCATTATAATCACCAACTGCAACAACATTTCTGCAGGTTCTTACAATAGGATTCTGCATCTCATAGGTCTGATTCCAAATCGCTCTTCCACGATTGTCAGTGCAACTCATACCATCCTTACTATAAGTAAAAAGTGTACCATTCAAATTCATGCAGCGAGCTTCTGATGATTTCGTCCAATCATACTGCTGCTGTACTACATAATCTGAATAAACAGTATTTTTCCAATCAAAATAAGCAAATATTACAATCCCTGCAACAATAGCTGCCACAATACAAAGCCTGTAAAAAGTCAATACCCTGTGCCTTGCTATCTGGCTGTTTAAAGAAGGTCTTTCCTTATCAGTACTTTTTTCTTTTTCTGCTAGAAACTGATTTCTCTTAAAATCTTTTATGTCTGCCATAATACTCCCCATTTTTTATCCGCTTCAAAAACTTCGCAATGCAGATTTGAGAACAGTATAACATTTTTCTTAGGGAAGTAAAAGTGTTTGACCATAAAGAATACTGTCCGGATTTGTAATTCCGTTCTTTACACATATCTCTTCTACCCTGTCGCAATTGCCATAGATGCTGGTACAAATACTGCGAAGCGTATCCCCCCGCTGTACCACATAATACTGTGGAACCGTAATCGTTTCTGCCAGAGTACTGTTATCAGCTACTTCTTCCGGTACTTCTGTCACATTTGGGGTAATTGCCTCTTCTGTCTGGATATCACCAGTTTCTGATTCTGTAAAAGAAGTACTTTCTGTCACCTCCACAACCGACTCCTCTGTGATACTATCAGCTTCTGCCAAAATAGTTTCTGTAATTTCCGTCTGGTATATCTCCGGTTCTTCTCCTTTTTCTTCCTCATGTGAAGAAGGGAAAAAAGAGGACGCCTCTATAAACCCCTCATTTTCTGACATTGTTGTCACAATATATGACAGTTTATTCTCCATTTCCTTCATTTTTTGGTAATTATTAATACTAATAATTCCATAAACCATAACACATACTACGAATCCAAGGCTCAAAATATTCATGGTATTCCATAAAAAGCTAACTCTTACTTCCTCCTTGTTATGAGCCTGCGCAATTCTTCCGTATCTTACTGCATTTTCGAATTCATTTCTACCATGGTAATCTCTATGTCCAAGATTCCATTCAATCAGATAATTCTGCATTTCCTCATTCTGGTCATAATAGATATAAAAAGTCTTTAGGACAATACCTTTCATACCCTCTTTTATGATTTCCATGTTCATTTCAGATACACCGTCACTATGTATACTTGCTGTTCCTATAAAGCTCTCTTTTGGGAAATACTGTGCTCCCATTTTTTGTGGTATATCACGCCTGTCCTCATGCTCACAGGCTCCGGAAACAATAAGAAAATGTTTTCCTTCCTCATCAAATTCATAACCATATAAAAATACCTCACAGCCATTATCTTCAACATCATTTTTAATCAGCTTCTTGATAAAGGTATGTACATAGTCCTCCAGATATAATACATTCATACCCATTGGCGTCCCTACTGCCCTTGCATTTACCGGAATCTCTTTTCTTTCGAGCTGCTGCCTGTCCATTTTCTACCACGCCTTTCCTAGCAATATTTCATAACTTTTTATTTTTACTATAACACGTAATATCCGCAGAATTTGTCGAAGCAGGTACGACGTACAAAAAAGATATCAAAACAATATAAAAGCCGCCAAACAGGTATAAAAACCTGTCAGGCGGCATGATGAATTTTAGGCTGTTCCAATAAAATTACCAGCTAAATTTGTAAATTGTTGTTGTATTGTAATCCTTACCCGGTCCAAAAATGGCATTTGGAAAGTTTTCCTGATTAACAGAATTTGGGAATACCTGTGTTTCCAAAGCAAAGCCGCTTCTCTTACCATAAGCAGCACCAGACTTTCCTGTAACCGGCGCAATACAATTACCTGCATAGAACTGTACACCGGGCTGATCTGTATATACCTCCATGGTTCTTCCACTGTTTTCTTCTGTTACTTCTGCTATCTTACGAATACTTCCGTCAAAGTTATCAACTACCCAGTTATGGTCATAACCCTGCCCAATTTTCAGCTGCTCATTTTCGGTTTCGATACGTGCACCAATAGCAACCGGTTTTGTGAAATCAAAAGGTGTTCCTACAACGGGAGCAATTTCTCCTGTCGGAATAGCACCCGGGACAACCGGTGTATAAGCAGATGCCAAAATGCAAAGCTTGTGCTCTAAAATCGGCGCAGCATTATGTCCTGCAAGATTAAAATAAGAGTGATTGGTCATATTTATCAGCGTATTCTTGTCGCTTTCTGCATGATAAATAAGCTTCAGCTCATTTTCATCAGTAAGAGCAACTGTTAACTCAATCTTCTTGTTTCCCGGAAATCCCATATTTCCATCCTGATCCTCCAGTGAAAACTGAACACTGTTATCATCCTTTATCACCGCATCCCATAACATCTTATGATATCCGAGCTCATAATCACTATGAAGATTATTGTTACCATCATTTACGGGAAGCTGATATCTTTCACCATCCACTGTAAAGCTTGCATTTGCAATACGGTTGGCGCTTGGTCCAATCGTGGAACCAAAGAAGCTTCCATTTCCAAAATAGCCATCTATGGTATCATAGCCAAGTACGATATCATC
Source organism: Lachnospiraceae bacterium (assembly GCA_022788085.1). Lineage (GTDB taxonomy): Bacteria > Bacillota > Clostridia > Lachnospirales > Lachnospiraceae > COE1. The sequence continues at coordinate 12,457 of JALEWA010000192.1, read as the reverse complement.
CTTCTTGCCATTACGATCCGGTACGATTACCTTTACTATGGTAACGCCAAAATTTGTTACTTCTACCACCATTCCATTCTTATTTTCAAAAGAATAGATATCGGCTTCTCTTCCATCCTTTGTCTTTCCAAAGCTTTTCCTTGTCACTGACATGTTTGTCCCCTCCTCATCGTTATCATTATAGTTCTATTCTTCCCTCAAGAGCACGAAGTAATGTCATTTCATCGATACATTCCAGATCTCCGCCTACCGGAACACCACTTGCAATTCGTGTTACCTTCACACCGGTTGGCTTTATGAGCTTAGAGATATACATTGCCGTAGTCTCACCCTCTAGACTGGAATTTGTCGCAATGATTACTTCTTCCACGTCACCCTCGAGACGCTTCACAAGTTCCTTTAACCTGATATCGCCCGGTCCGATTCCAAGCATAGGAGAAATAGCACCATGTAAGACATGATACACCCCTTCGAACTTATTTGTCTTCTCATATGCTGCTAAATCCCTAATATTTTCTACCACCATTATGGTCTTATGGTCTCTCTTCTCATTTGCACAGATAGGACAAATCTCCTTGTCTGTCAGGGTGTAACAGCATTTACAATAATGTATGTTCTTCCTTGCATCTACCATGACCTTCGCAAAATGCTCTACATGTTCCTCCGGCATATTAATGATATGTAATGCAAGTCGTTGGGCAGATTTGTTGCCAACGCCCGGAAGCTTGGCAAACTGTTCAATCAATTGGTTAATATATCCACTATATAAGTCCATTAGAACGGAAATCCTCCGCCAAGACCGCCTGTCATCTTACCCATCAGCTCATTGCTTGCTTCCTCTGCCTGTTTTAAAGCTTCATTGGTTGCAGCAATAATCATATCCTGTAAAGTTTCGATGTCATCCGGATCTACTGCCTCCTCAGAAAGCTTCACGCTAAGTACTTCCTTCTTACCGGAAACCGTTACTTCAACTGCTCCACCTCCGGCTTTTGCCGTAAATTCCTTTGTCTCTAATTCTTTCTGTCCTTCCTCCATCTGACGCTGCATTCTCTGTGCCTGCTTCATCAGATTATTCATATTGCCAGGCATTGCCATACCACCCGGAAATCCACCTCTTTTTGCCATATTCATGTCCTCCTTAATTCTTGTAACTATTCCTCTACATATTCAATATCCATGTTGATTATCTGTGATAAATCAACAAAGTTTTCTTCGAAGCGATGTCCTTGCTCCACACGCTGCACACGCACCTTAACCTCTTTCTGAAGGAAATTGGCTACCATATCTTCCACCCGTGCAAGGTTCTCCGGATTGGTCAGATAATCGTACGGCAGCCCGTCCTCTACGACTACAAGAAGACAATTGTCACCACCAAGACTGAGCTTTGCATTCTTAAGGTATACCTTAAGCGGCGGATCAGTCTGTGCCACGATGCCCTGCCAATTGCTGACAATTTCCTTGATTTCTTCCGGTATTGCCTTAGGCAGAGGAACCTTTTCCTGTAAAGGGGCTTCTGTTGATTGTACCGCAACCGGAACTGTTTGGACAATCCCTTTTTCCATTTTTTCTTCCAAATCCTGAATTCTTGCCACAACGGCATCATTTGTCGTTTCCATGGCAGGCTTACAGAGCTTGATCAGGGTCATTTCTATCAGGATTCTTTTCTGCGTTGCATATTTTACCTGGCCGGAAAGCTCGGAAAAGATACGAATATAGCGCATAATCGTTTCTGCCTCCATGCTTTCTGCTTCTGAGCGCAGACGCGCAAGATTATCACTTGATACATCAATGACATCCTCTATCTCGGCATCTGAAGTCTTTACCAGAAGAAGGTTTCTTAAGTACCACGTTACATCCGTTACAAACTGAGACAGTTCACGCCCTTGCATGACTACCTGCTCTAAAAGTGAGATACAGCCCGGAATGTCATGTGCTGCAATCAGCTCCAAAAGTCTGCTGAACACACTGGTATCTACAGCGCCAAGAACGTCAAGAACTTTATCATAAGTAAGCTCTTCACCAAAATGAAACGCAATACACTGATCCAACAGACTTAATGCATCTCGCATGGAACCATCTGCCGTTTTTGCAATGTATTTCAGTGCTTTTTCCTCAACTGCAACCTGCTCCTGCTGCATAAGGTCACGTAATCGGTCTGCAATGGTTTCGATATTGATTCTCTTAAAATCATACCGCTGACACCTCGACAAAATAGTAATGGGAATCTTATGCACTTCTGTAGTTGCCAATATAAAAATAACATAAGTAGGAGGCTCTTCCAGCGTTTTAAGAAGAGCATTGAACGCTCCTATGGAAAGCATATGCACCTCATCAATGATATACACCTTATACTTACCTTCAACCGGTGAATAGGATACCTCATCTATAATTTCCCGGATATTATCAACACCATTATTCGATGCTGCGTCGATTTCAATGACATTTACACTGGCACCTGCCGCTATCGTCTGACAGCTTCTGCATTTTCCGCAAGGGCTTCCGTTTACCGGATTCTCACAGTTAACTGATTTTGCAAAAAGCTTCGCAATTGTGGTCTTTCCTGTTCCTCTTGTGCCTGTAAACAAATATGCATGACCAATACGGTCTGCCATGATCTGATTTCTTAAAGTTGTTACAATATGATCCTGTCCCTTTACATCCTCAAACTGGTCAGGGCGGAACTTTCGATACAATGCCGTATACGACATAACTTACACCAATCCTTATAACACATAAAGAGGATAACCCCGGATTTGGAAGACAGGAAGCCTTCTTAGTCCGTAAGTTATCCTGCTATTTTTATATTACTGTCTTAATCTCCAAAGCTGATACCAAGGATCTTTGCCTCTTCTACGATAGAGGAATTTGGGTCAACCATCTTAAGTTTTCCTGCTACATCCTCCAATGGAACCTTTACGATTTCCCTATTTACATAGCCGACCATATAGCCATATTCACCCTTTAAAATGAGCTTGGCTGCTTCGGCACCTAAGCGGCTTGCAAATACTCTGTCGTATGGATCAGGACTTCCACCTCTTTGTGTATGTCCGGGAACTGTAACCCTGACCTCCATACCGGTTTTCTTCGTAATCTGGTCTGCAATTTCATAAGAAATGCTTGGATACTTATAATCTTCCATGTATTTCTTAAGCTCTTTCTTGGAAAGCTTAGCCATTTCCTTGGAAATAGCTCCCTCTGCTACAGCAAGAATCGTAAATCTGCTGCCACGCTCTGCACGCTTCTTAATCGCTTCAATTACCTTATCAATATCATATGGAATCTCCGGAATCAGTATAATATCAGCTCCGCCTGCAATACCTGCATTCAGTGTTAAATAACCAACCTTATGTCCCATAACTTCCACGATGAATACTCGTCCATGTGAAGCTGCTGTTGTATGAATCTGATCGATACACTGCGTTGCGATATCAACAGCACTCTGGAAGCCAAAGGTCATGTCTGTTCCCCAAAGATCATTATCAATGGTCTTTGGAAGCGTTACAACATTAAGACCTTCCTGCCTTAAAAGGTTTGCAGTCTTGTGAGTTCCGTTACCACCAAGGATGACAAGGCAATTCAGGTTCAGCTTATGATAATTGTGCTTCATCGCTTCTACCTTATCAAGTCCGTTCTCGTCCGGATCACGCATGTTCTTAAATGGCATTCTGGAGCTTCCAAGAATAGTACCACCCTTTGTCAGAATTCCGGAAAAATCAGAAAACTGCAACATTCTGTATTTTCCGTAAATCAACCCCTTATAACCATCGAGAAAACCAAAAAGCTCAACATCCTCCTTGGAATTGAGCAATCCCTTTGCCACGCCTCGCATTGCTGCATTCAAGGCCTGACAGTCACCACCGCTTGTTAACAAACCGATTCTTATCATGGGAATTCCCTCCTTTTCATGTAAAATAAGTATATCTTATTTTCTTACTACAAACAACTTCTCGTACAAAAAATTTATGACTTATCTGACTCTTCGATATCGATTGTTCCTACAAAATCCCTGACACGCTTATCAGCCTTTCTTCTATAGTATCCGGCCAGAATAATCAGCACCAGATCAGAAACGCCATTGTATACAAGACCAATTCCAATATAAATCATTGCCATTTGAATGGCAAGAAACGGATGCAGTACCAGGAAAATCCCAAGAGCAAAGGTAATGAGAGTCGCAATCAACGCAACCCACCATCTTTCTACTCCCGCATTCTTAATATCTATCGTATAGCTAAGGTCCTGAAAAGCATGTAAAAGCAATACAAATCCCAATATGACAGGAATAAGACCTAAGATAATTTCCGGCTTTACACAAATCCAAATTCCAAGAAGCGTAAGTATAACTCCCATCATCATATTAAACTTACAGTAAAAACCTGCTCTCTGCCCCCTAAAATAAACAATCAGTTGTATAATCCCCATTAAAATCAATGCAATGCCAAGCATATAACACATAAAATTACCTGACAGATCGGGCCATACAATCAGAATAATGCCAAGAGCCAACGTAATGAGCGATGAAATAGAGAAATTCTGTCTGACATCCTTCCATATATGAAACATATTATCTCCTCCTTCTACCTGTTCAATTGCTTTATACTCATATATTCTATCACATATTGTCCCACACTTCACGATTTTCTGCTATAAAATCAGAGATTTTTTTATACAATTTTCATAGATTTTATATTGCATTCATTCTATATCTACAGTATAATTTGATTAGAATAAGAAAATAGAACGAAAGACGAGGGATTATTATGAAATCAAACACAGATGTGAATCTTGCAAAGAAAATCAGACAAATCAGAATTGATAACAATCTGACGCAGGAACAGGTAGCAAAAGCTTTGGATGCAACACCCGGATATATCTGTAACGTTGAAAACGGCAGAACTGCCATGTCTTTACGTATGCTGGTATATTTTGCAAAGCTCACCAATACTACCCTTGACAGTCTGGTAGGCTGCATGGACGAAACCTACACAACGACTGCATTAGACCATGAGGTCATGGAGCTTGTTTCTTCCATGTCGGATTCCGAAAAGCGTAAGCTTATCGAAACCCTTCGTATATGGAAAAATTAATCTCTACCCTCGAACTTAAATCACAGTCAGGATACCAACTGACTTAAGGAATAGAACGAGCAGAAGAATTGGTGCAATGACTTTAATCATAACGATATAAAGCCTGCGTCTTCCAAATTTACTGCCGTTCTTTTCTATTTCATCAATAACAAGCTTTGGCTTTACAATCCAGCCAACGAGAATACAGGTTCCGATTGCGACAATCGGCATCAGGAAATTATTACTGATATAATCCATAATATCCAGAATCTGCGCAATTGCGCCATTTGGAAGCTTCACTTCAAAATAGAACACATTATATCCCAGACAAACTATAATTCCACCAATTAATGCAATAATGGTTTCTACCCATGTTGCCTTTTTTCTTGATATATGGAACTGATCGATAAAGCTTGCAACAACAGCTTCCATAACTGACATTGCACTGGTAATGGCAGCAAAAAGCACCATGGCAAAAAACAGGCAGCCTACAATATTGCCTATTGATCCCATAGCTGCAAAAATCTTAGGCAGGGAAACAAACATAAGACTTGGTCCGGCCTGCATTCCTTCCGTTCCCATAAAAGCATAAACAGCCGGGATAATCATTGCTCCGGCAAGAAAAGCTACTAATGTGTCAAAAATCTCAATCTGATTAATGGAACGCATCAGGTTATCTTCATCACGCACATAAGAGCCATATGCTACCATAATACCCATTGCGACACTAAGACTATAGAAAAGCTGTCCCATTGCATCCATCAAAATGGTAAAGAAGCCTTTTACCGTCAAACCCTTAAAATTTGGCACAACATAAATACGAAAGCCTTCCATACCGGTTCTCACCTCTCCGGATGCATCTTCATTCTTAATCGTGAGCGAGAATAATGCAATCAAAACAACCAGTACCAGTAATACCGGCATAATCATCTTAGAAGAAGACTCTATTCCTTTATTTACACCTTGATAAATAATAAATGCTGTTACTGCCAGAAAGATCACTGTAAAAACTATGGCTTCTATATCTCCCGTAATAAATCCTGTAAAAAATCCGTCTTCAGCAGCTGCTACACCATTTCCTGTAAGGTAAGCAACAAAATATTTCAACACCCATCCACCAATGACACAATAATATGGCATAATAATAATAGGTACCAGACAGGCTATTACACCTAAAGGCTTCCACTTTTTACAAATCTCTCCGTATGCCTTTAATGGGCTAAGCTTTGTCTTCCTTCCTATCGCAATCTCTGTACTAAGCAGCGTAAATCCAAAGGTCATCGCAAGAATTACATAGATTACAAGAAAAAGTCCACCTCCATCCTTTGCTACAAGATAGGGAAATCTCCAAATATTTCCTAATCCTACTGCGCTTCCTGCTGCCGCTAATACAAAACCAAGCGACCCTGAAAATGAATTTCGTTCTGTATTCTTTTTCATCCTTCTTCTCCTTTTACTTTTTTACTCCTTGATTATTACATGTTCCAGATTCTATACAAAGTATTTCCCATCTTGAAAAATATCATTACATTATTCCACCGTTACTACTTTTGCAAGATTTCGCGGTTTATCCACATCAAGCCCCTTATCTGCTGACACGTAGAATGCAATAAGCTGCAAAACCACAATAGCCGGGAACACCATAAGCTCATCCCGAAGAAGATTGCCTCCGGATGGAAGATAATAAACTTTCTCCCATACTTGCAGATTTTCAAAATGAATCCCTTCCTTAGCAAGCATATAGACCTTTGCGCCTCTTGCCTTAACCTCAATAGCATTCGACAGCTCCTTCGAAACGACATGTGCCTGTGTAACAAGGGTAATGACCGGCGTTTCCTCAGTTACAAGTGCTATCGTACCATGCTTTAATTCCCCTGATGCATACGCCTCTGAATGAATATAAGAAATCTCCTTCAATTTCAGCGATCCTTCCAGCAATGCTGTGTAGTCAAGCCCTCTTCCAATCATAAAAACATCCCTTGCAGGTGATATATCCCGTGCAATATCATGTATGGCAGCTTTATCTGCCAAAACACGCTCAAGCTGTTGAGGAAGAGAAAGAAGTTCCTCCATAAATTTCCTTGTTTGTTCCTTCGTGTATACACCACGGATATATGCCATTTTACAGGCAATCAGGTACAGTGCAGCCAGCTGCGTTGTATATGCTTTCGTGCTCGCAACGGCAATTTCCGGTCCTGCATTGGTATAAAGCACATATTCACTTTCTCTTGCAATGGTAGAACCTTTCACATTTACAATGGACAGATTTCCTGCACCTTTTTTTCTGGCATAACGAAGCGCTTCCAGGGTATCAATCGTCTCTCCTGATTGTGAAATGGCAATGACTAAGGTATTCGAATCAATTACCGGACTGTTATAAATAAATTCCGATGCAATTTCCACCTGAACCGGAAGCGCAAGTAATGCCTGAAGCAAACTTTTTGCCACTAAGCCTGCATGCATTGCTGTTCCACAGCCAATAATCGTAATCTTGTCATACTGCTTCCATAAGGTATCCGGAATGCCATCTACCAAAAAATCAGGCAGACCATCCCTACATCTGCTGAATAGTGTCTTACGAATCACTTCCGGCTGCTCCATAATTTCCTTTTCCATATAGCAGGAATAGCCATTTTTACCATTTGCTCCAATCTCCCAGTCAGCCTTTAGATATTCCGGCTCCATGATATGCTCTTCTTCATCAAAAAGTGTAATCTTACCGGCTTCCAATACAGCAAGTGCATATTCCGGCACAACAAAATACTCCGTTACATATTCTGACAAAGCTGTCACATCTGATGCAAGAAATGCTTCTTTTCCATCCTTTCCTATACCGGCTATAATCGGACTGACGTTACGAATTGCATAGATTTTATCAGGTTTATCTGAAAATAGAATTCCAAATGCAAAGGTTCCTTTCAATTCCCGAACCACCTGTCTGATAGCTGTCAGTGGATTATCCTCATAATAATAATCCAGCATGGCTGCAACGACCTCTGTGTCTGTCTGAGAGGAAAGCTTTTCACCGAGATTATATTTTACTGTCAGCTCCTGATAATTTTCTATGATACCATTGTGTATCAGAGTCACTCTGCCACATGTATGCGGGTGTGCATTGGTATTTGTCACACCACCATGAGTCGCCCATCTTGTATGTCCAATTCCACATTTTGCCTCAAGCTGCATTTCGCTCTCGCATAGATGAATCAGATTCTGCACCTTACCTATACACTTGGTAACACGAATCTGGTTATTATCTCCAAGCAAAGCAATGCCTGCACTGTCATATCCCCTGTATTCTAACATGGAGAGTCCCTTTAATAATATCTCTTTCGCATTTCGATAACCTATATATCCTATAATTCCACACATAATCTTTTCCCATCTTTCTATATTTCAATATATTTTATAATCGTAAAGCATAATTATTCCACACAGTTCTCTTGTGCAGCCTCCGTCATATCGTATTTGTTTTGCAGTTACCCGCATATTTGCCGATATGTCTCGCACCGGAAGTCATACGAAAGGGCGTCCGCCGAATTTTCGATAACCCTTTTCCTCGTTAACCTGCCCTTTGGACAGGTGCATGGCGCTAGATGGGAAATACATGTGTTTATAGAATCTGTACTTATGTAATTATCAAGGTTCCAGTGTACTATACCATTACCCAATTGTCATTGGTACAGTACACTAACCTATTGTTACACATTTATGTAAATAAAGCAAGCCGATATTCAAATTAAGAGAATATCGGCTTGCATATATTTTATACCATATAATTTACTAACCAGTTGTAAATGTCTTCATAAACATTTTCTTTATCCAGTTCATTGAGTATCTCGTGACGGTCTCCTTCATAGAGCTTTAGGCTGACATCCTCAATTCCTGCCTGCTTATAGATCTCAAATACCTGTTTGACACCCTTTCCATATTCACCAACGGGATCGTCATTTCCGGCAACCATGAATATTGGAAGTTTTTTCGGAATCTTATCTACATTTTCCTTCTTTTGAATAAACGTAAGAACATCAAATAATGTCTTATAGCCATTGACGGTAAACGAGAAATTACAATATTTATTGGAAATACAAAAGTCTACAATCTTTTCATCTCTTGTCAGCCAGTCGCTTTCTGTACGCTTATTTGGTATCCTGTCACAATAAGCGCCAAATGCCAATTTTTTCAAAAAAACAGAGTGATACCTTGATCCTTTCACAAGCTGAACGATAGTGGAAATCACTTTACCACTCATCAGAACAAGCTTGGGCTGCCTTCCTGTTCCCATAATAACAGCACCCGTAAGTTCTTTTCCATAGGTCATAAGATAGCGTCTTGCCATAAAAGAACCCATGCTGTGGCCTAACAGGAAATATGGTACTCCCGGATATTCTTTCTTGGCATATTCTGTAACACTGTGCAGGTCATCTACTACGGTTGCACTCATATTTTTCGGGCAAAAATATCCAAAGTCCTCTTCGGAATCAGCTGTATGTCCGTGTCCTAAATGGTCATTTCCAATAACCAGAATTCCTTTTGTATTCAAAAATCCTGCAAAATCGTCATAACGCTCAATCATTTCTATCATGCCATGGGAAATCTGAAGTACCGCCCTTATTTCTGTTTCAGGCTCCCATATGACTACATGCAGCTTATGAACTCCATCATGTGATGGTAACTGTATTTCTTTCACTCTATGAATTCCCCTTTCCCTTTTTAATAGAACCAACTCTTACTTTCTATTTTACATGAATGGGTCCCATAAGGCAATGAAATCTCAAGCGTTAAGAAACCCCTTAACTTCATATAAATTATCAAGAATAACTCCTGCAAGCTGCTTCATTTCTCCATCCGGCGCAATCATATCGGGCACCATAATCGGAAACATGCATGCTCTGCTTGCTGCACGAATTCCATTAAAAGAGTCTTCAATAACAATACATTCCTGCGGTTCCACGCCAAGTGTTTCTGCGGCCTTCAAAAAGATATCCGGTTCAGGCTTGCTTCTTTTCACCATATCCCCACAGGTAAGTGTCTCAAAATAAGGCAAAATACCTGCATCCGCTAATTCCTGTCTTACCACCTCTTGTCTTGTAGAAGAAGCAAGACCTATCCGATAACCGTTTTCCCTCAGGTATTGTAAAAGCTCTTTAATTCCAGGTTTCATAGGTAGTCTGCCATTGTCATATTTCTCATGAAAACGACGTGAGGTTTCTTCCCTATAAGTATCATAAGGAAAATCCTCTCCATAATAATCTAAAAAGATTTGCTTTGTGGCAACCGCATTGACACCGATACACTTAGGAAAGACCTTTTCAATATCAGGTATTCCATACTTTTTCCCAATCTCAATCCAGCCCTCTAAAACGAGTCTTTCGGAATCAAAAATAACTGCTTTCTTTTCCGTCATACTGTTTTCAAGCATTTGATATAAGGCTTCCCGCCTGTCCTTTTTTACTGGGAAGCTGCTTCGATATTGTTCCACATCATCTGATAAATCATAAATAATCAGTCCCTCTTCATCAGAAAGCATCTCTATTATCTGCCCATCTGGATTTATGACACAGCTGTCACCTGAGTAATAGAGAGAGTCTATCTGCCCCACACAATTAATTGCAAGTACATAGGCCTGATTTTCAATCGCTCTTGCCTGTAATAAGGTCTTCCAATGGTTGCTTCTCTTTGCAGGCCAATTGGCAGGTAATATAATGACATCTGCTGCCTTCGAAGCGATTTGAAAGATTTCCGGGAAACGCAAATCATAACAGATAAAATTAGAACATGGTACACCCTCCAGCATGAAGGAGCTCAGCCGTTCTCCTCCTTGGAACTTCATATCTTCACCGGAATAGGAGAATGGATGAAGCTTTGCATAATCAGAAAGAAGGTTCCCATTCTTATCCACAACCGTATAATGATTTTCCGACTTTTGTCTACAATCCTTTACCCATCCAAAGCCAATCGCAATATTGTATTTTGCGGAAAGCTGTTTCATCCGCAAAATCGTTTCTTCTCCTGCTTCCTTTGTCACATCCGTATTCATGGAAAAGCCTGTGAAGCTCATTTCCGGTAGAAAAATGGCATCTATCTTCTTTTGTTCTGCTGCTTTTAGCTGTTCCTCCAATTTCGCAATGTTAGTGTTCTTGTCTTCCCATGCAATATGCATCTGGTATAATGCGATTCTCATGTCTGTACCTGCCTTTCTTGTCAATTCTATATTTGTAAATGCTCAGACCTGCTGAACAGTTACCTATATTCATTTTCTATAGCATCTACCTCAATAGAGCCTGTCTGAAAATAACCATTTCCCATGTAGATAATAGGTGTCCTAAAGCAAACACCGCACTCATACTGTGGCGTCACCCATTCTTCCACCACGATACCGGCGTCTGCCTGCAGCCACCATTGTCCGCCCTGCTCCATTATGTCAATAATATCTCCCCACGTAAGAGAAGAAAAGCTAACCTCATTAGTCTGTAGGAAATCAGCTATCTCTATTTCATAAGTATCAGAACCTGTATCTATGTGAACGATACCCTCTTCCTCGAAATATTCGTATTGAATATTTTGTAACCGATACATCATATCTTCAAAAGTAAACTCATGTATTTGTAATGCATTATCCACTAATTCCAGCATGCAAAGCTCTGAAATACTATATCCCGTTCCACTACCTATATAACGATAAAGAGCATATTCCTGCTTACCATCTCCATCATAATCAGACTTATATATTGCAGGCAATACAATTCTTGGGGTTACATTCCACGAAAGCATAATTGGATATAGCTTCTCACCATCACGAAGTACCATTCCATCGCCACCGCACAAGCCATATAAGGCAATATCCTCATCAGGAACCTGATATAGCAAAACAAATGCTTCTATACTATATTCCTCCGGAAGTGTCTGCCATGTTGCATCTGAAAAGGAAATCTCCTCTTGAATTTCCTTTAATTCTTCTACTGTTACCTGATTAAGATACTGGTCTATCCTATTTTCGACTTCCTCATATGTTGTTTCTGTATTCAACTGCTTCAAAGAAAAGTATGTCTCTTCTCCATCAAGCCCGGCCTGAAATATAAGATTCTCTGTATCAATATTGTCTAATTCAAGGCTACTTACAAAGACTTCTGCCTCTGCCTGCGTTCCCGGTGGAACAATAACTCCGGAATACAGGCTTCCCCAATTATCAATAGCCTGATAAATTCCACATCCATCACTGCGAATATGGTATCCTTCCTCATCCTTTATAAAACTTCCGGAAGCGATTGCTCTTGTACTTCCGTTATTCTGCAACGTCAAATGAAAGAGATAACCTGCTTCACCATCTTCATTTACTGTTTTCTCCCACGAAATGTCCGTAATCTGAATGGCTTCTTTTGAAATCTCAA
>JALEWA010000121.1 GCA_022788085.1 Lachnospiraceae bacterium | reverse complement strand
CATATCAGCGTCTGCGCCTACATGAAGGCTGAAAGATAATGCATTGTCAACTTCAACTTTACCCTGTGTGATTTCAAATACACCATCACCCTTATGTAAAACAGATGCTTCTACATCAGCACCAACACTAGATGCAGCTTTTAGTTCATCTTCCATCATGCGATATGCATCATTAAGAGAAACATCTGTCTTTGATGTAGCTGAAGCATCAATTGCATAATACTTTTTACCATCTGCTTCTACATAATTTCCTGCTTTTACAAGTGCAGCAATATCATCTGCTGTCATTGGATTTGTACCACCAACTGCAGATGGTGTCTGCGGTTTTACTGTATAAGTAACACCTGTTGCATCATTAGAATTGTCGTGAATCGTTACTGTTTTAGCGTCAGCTAATCCTTTTATCAATTCTTGAAGATCCTCAACAGATACAATACCTGTATTATTGGTTGCACTATTTGTAATAGAACTTGTTTTTCCAGTTTCTTTTATAGTATAAATGTCACCATCGGCTACGCTATATGCGCTATCTGTAGACTTACTACCTTCTGTCTTGTAGAATCCTGATGTTTTATGCAAAACACCTTCCAATGCGTATGCATCCTTTGCTGCATCTACATATGTGTATTCGACACCATCTTTATCAACAATTGTATCACCTGCTGCCCAACCAGCATAATTTTTCGCCTTGCCTGCTGCAGTACCATCGAAATTGATGGCATTACTTCCTACAAGTGTTGTTGTAACACCTAAAGATGTTGTATGGGTAGCCCCTTCATTTACAGTAATTTTCAGCGAATTTCCCTCTGAGTCTGTAACATTAATTCCAGCTGTTGCACTTACATCGGTCTGGTCACCTTTTACTGTATATGTTACACCATTCTGAACAATCTTATCTTTATCCTGTACTGCAAAACCCTTCATACTAGTATAATCTGTTGTTCTCTTTGATCCAACAATATTATACTCTGTTCCACCAATATTGACAGAATCACCAACTTTTAAGGAATCTGCTGTGAAAGTAGATTTACCGTTTCCATTATCAACAAGTTTACCCTTAAGACCTGCATCATGAGCTTCCAATGTCTTTGTACCCTTTGTTCCATCACCCTTTAACAGATATGTCTCATTGAACTTCGTTGTCTCTGCAACACGGTCGATTTCAGTTGTCAGCTGAGAAATTTCGTCCTGAATAGTCTGACGGTCTGCTTCGGAATTTGTTCCGTTCGCTGCCTTGTTAGCCAATTCATTCATTCTCTGTAACATATCATGAACTTCTGTCAGTGCACCTTCTGCTGTCTGTACGGCACTGATACCATCCTCAGCATTAGCGCTTGCCTGATTTAAGCCTCTGATCTGCTTTCTCATTTTCTCTGAAATAGCAAGTCCTGCTGCATCATCTGCTGCACGATTTACCTTATAACCGGAAGATAACTTCTCTGTTGACTTAGTTAATGTTCCCTGTGTGATTCCTAACATTCTGTTAGCGTTCATTGCTGAAAGATTGTGTTGTACTACCATAAAATATACCTCCTTGTGTTAACTGAAGCAGTCTTTATCAGCAGAAATTCGAGTTCACTCTAAATCCTGCCCCAAATACCTGTCTTCAATTTACTGTCGCGGTAAAAATCCGTTTCACCGCCTGTTTTGTTTCCCATATTCAGTTGTCTTGTGGGAGTTTGGTGAGTATCCAAATTTCCACTTTATTTAATATCCAAAGGAAAGCTTGTGTAGTCTGCGCGCGCTCGTTTCCACACGATGCTGACCTTCGGCTATTAACGCTTTTAATATATGAATTTATCCTTTTCTGCTGCTCTCTTTTCTATGGCACGTCCTCTTGCGATATTTACATCCTTGGGAGCATCAATCATGATATGAGCCTGATTTTTCACGCCTCCTAAGAACGTAATCTTGATATCCTTTCCAACCATGATAAATTCATTTCTTTGTACCGATAGTCTAAGCAATGTCTTCACCCTTTCTAACCCGCAGTACATACTGCCTGATAAAATCCTTTACCAAAACTCCTTGTTAAACATGAAACTTCTGTTTTCATGTGCCGCCTTGCTTTTTTTGAAGCCATGCAACAATTTCTATATTTTGTTGCATATATGGCATATAGTAAAAATATGTGTTATCAAGGAGGATATGAAACATGAGTACGACACAGCCTATCAGAGACAAGGAAGCCCTGAATGCTTTTAAGAATTACTATCAAACAGCCCAACCTAATATGCGTAACTACACCATTATCATAGTAGGGCTCAATACTGCCCTGCGAATCAATGATATTCTGCATCTGACCTATGACATGGTGTATCATAATAAAAAAGTTCGAAAGTATATTGTGGTAAAAGAACAGAAAACAGGAAAGGAAAACCGTATTCTATTAAATGACGAAGTGCATATTACACTAAGCAAATATCATAGAGTTTTAGTTCACACAGAAATGTATCAGAATGGAAATCCTTATCTTTTTCCAAGTCCGCGCCAAAAAGAAAGTCCTCTTTCACGCTTTCAGGCATACCGCATGATTTGCGCTGCTGCTGAGGCTGTTGGCATTACAGAACATATTAGTTGCCATTCGCTGCGCAAAACCTTTGGCTATCGCGCATGGAAGCAGGGCAAAGATCCGGTTGTCATTATGCTTATCTTTAATCATTCTTCTTTCTCTGTAACCAAACGCTATTTGTGCATCGAGCAGGATGACAAAGATGCCGTATTTCGTGATATAAAAATTTAAATTTGGGATTATACCATAACAGAATGCTATGGCTTTGATATGTCATGGCTTTTTTGCGTGCCATTTTATAATTTTTCAAAGGAAAATAGCAATTTATTTTCTTATTTGATGAGGAACTATTGCCTCTACCCCAACTATCTATAACTTTTTCTCTATCAGTTGGGGTTTTTCTTGCATTTTTCACCGACTAAATCCTATTTTTCCTATTTTAGTTGGGAACACTTCTTTATTTTCTCCAACTATTTACAGCTTTTCTTCCATCAGTTGGAGTTTTTCTTATATTTTTCACCAACTAAATCTTATTTTTCCTATTTTAGTTGGGAATAACATTTCTATATGGTTCGCTACTTTCAATCAAACCTTTGTATTTTGCTGCTATCCTGTTATTCTTTGCTATTATTCTGTATTCCATCATAATGATAGTTACACTATTTCAAAAAAATATTGAATCAAGCCTAAAGTTTTACAAATTTATGCCGATATATTGAGTGTAAGCAAGGGATGCAACAAAATATAGAAATTGTTGCATCCCTATTATTATACGCTCATAGCCCTCAAAGTATACTCATCTTTTGTAATCTCGCTTGCTATCAACATTTTTTCGTTCGACTTTTGTCATTCTGTTACTCAAACTGTGCCCTATATAGCTGATGATAAAAGCCTTTCTTCGCCATCAGCTCTGTGTGGGTTCCCTGCTCTACGATTTCTCCATGCTTCACAACCAGTATCTCATCTGCATTCTGAATGGTTGAAAGCCTGTGTGCAATCACAAAGCAGGTCTTGTTTTCCATGAGCTTACGCATCGCTTTCTGAATCTTCTGCTCTGTGCGGGTGTCAACATTTGAGGTTGCTTCATCAAGGATCAGCATATGCGCATCCAGAAGCATAGCTCTTGCAATGGTTAAAAGCTGCTTCTGTCCCTTTGAAATATTGGTTCCGTCATCTGTAAGAATCGTCTGATAGCCTTCCGGCAGATGCATAATATAAGAATGAATTCTTGCTGCCTTTGCAGCTTCTACGACCTCATCCATCGTTGCATCATCCTTTCCGTAAGCAATATTCTCAAATATCGTTCCCTGAAACAGCCATGTTTCCTGCAATACCATTGCATAGGATTTCCGAAGGCTTGCTCTTGTAATCTCTTCTATATTTCGGTCATCTACAGCAATTCTTCCCGAATCTATATCATAAAAACGCATGAGCAAATTAATCAGGGTAGTTTTTCCGGCCCCCGTAGGACCAACAATTGCTACAAGCTTTCCAGGCTTTGCGTGAAGGTTTAAGCCCTTGATAATCGTCTGTTCCTTCGTATAACCAAATTTCACCTCTTCCAGCTTCACATCGCCCTCTACTTCTTCTAATGCAACTGCACCGGAAGCATCTGCAGGCTCCGGAATTTCATCCATCATATTGAATACACGCTCTGCTGCTGCCAGTGCTGACTGCAATTCACTCATGATATTGGCAGCCTCATTAATCGGTCCCGAGAATTTTCTGGAATACAGAATAAAGGAAGAAATACTGCCTACACTCATTTGTCCCGCAAGAAATAGCAAAGCACCAAAAACACTAACCAGCGATAAGGATAAATTATTAATGAAATTAACAGTCGGACCAACTACACTACCATAGTATTCTGCTCTGTAATATGCCTCAACTGCTTCTTCGTTTTTTTCATCAAATCTGGTAATTGTATTCTCCTCCTGATAATAAGCCTTTAACGTCTTTTGTCCTGATATCATTTCCTCAACAAAGCTATTCAGTTCACCAAGCTTTCTGGAACGAAGACGGAACATTGGTCTTGTTTTCCCTGTAATGATTTTTGTTAAAACAATAGATAACGGTACTGTAAATGCAAAAATCAATACCAGATTCGGTGAAATGACAATCATCATGGATAATGCACCGATTACGGTAATAATCGTAGTCAGAATCTGTATCAGATCATTGGAAAGTGATGTATTGACTGTATCAATGTCATAGGATAAACGGCTTATAATATCACCTGTCTGATGCGTATCAAAATATCCAACCGGTAAATCCATCAGACGGTGAAACACATCCTTTCTCATACGGTAAACGACCTTACGGCTAATATGTATCATTAATACAGACAGTACATAGGATAATGCAGAAGATACCAGATAAAAAAGTACCATAAGTCCTGCATAATAAAATACCCTGTCAAACATAACCCTGCCAATCCCCGGTTCTATTGCATCAATTGCATAGCCGGACAGCATAGGTCCCACCAAAGAAAGCAGATTGCTGCCAACCGTTAAGGCAAGAGCCAGTAACAGAAGGTATTTATACTGTAGCATATAAGTTAGCAATCTAAGGATTGTGCCCTTACGGTTCTTGGGTTTTTCATATTTTCCATCTCTTTTTTCTGCCATTTTCGTCCTCCATGTTCAAGCAGTCAAACCAATTTGTCTATTGGAACCATCCATCAAGTGGAGCTTTGTTTCAAATATTACATTCCCATCTGTGATGCTGCAATCTCCCGATAGATTTCACAGCTCTCCATTAATTCCTCATGTGTTCCAAACCCTTGCATCTGTCCTTCCTCCAGCACAATAATATGATCCGCATGCATAACGGAGCTAACTCTCTGTGCAATGATAATCGTAGTAGTATCCGAAAAATGTTCGCCAAGCTCTTTGCGCAGCATGGCATCCGTCTTATAATCAAGCGCACTGGAAGAATCATCTAAAATCAAAATATCCGGATGCGCCGCCAACGCCCTTGCAATCAAAATCCTTTGCTTCTGACCGCCACTAAGATTTGCACCACGTATATTAACCTGATTCTCATAACCTCTTCCCTTTTCCTCTACAAATTCCTTTGCCTTGGCATAACTTATGGCATCCCTGATTTCCTGCTCCGATAGTCCGCGTCCCAGATTTACATTACCGGCAATCGTATCTTCAAAAAGAGTATCGTTTTGAAAAACGACACCAAATTTCTCCCTAAGCTCTTTTGTTGGAATAGATCGGACATCGTGGCCTTCTATACTTATAACTCCCTCGTCCGGATCATAGAAGCGCATCAAGAGCTGTGCTATAGTACTTTTTCCTGCCCCTGTTGCGCCGATGACTCCCAATGTTTCACCTTTTTGCAGAGAAAAACTGATATTGCTGATATTGGGTTCGTTTTTATTATACGAAAAAGATACCTGTTCAAAACGTATATATGCATTCTCACTTGCAAGCTTCTCACAAACTTCCAGAATCAAATCCTCGGGTGTATCAACAACCTCCATGATACGGTCTGCAGATGCAATTGCCTTCGATATGATAACAAACATCTTGGATATATTCATCATTGCATTCAAGATAATCGTAAAATAAGTAAGAAATGCCAAAATCTTACCAACCTCAGATACCCCACTGTTTACACGGTATGCCCCTACAATCACGACGAGTACCAGCCCAATATTCAGGAAAAGATTCATACTTGGATTTACGACCGCCATCGTAACCCCTGCCTTCCTTTCCTTCTGTACCACTTCCTGATTGATGCTGTCATACTTCTGTTTCTCATAATCTGTCCTTGAAAGTGCCTTAATCACACGAATCCCTGCTACATCCTCCCGAATGAGACGAACAAATTGATCTACTGATTGCTGCAGGCTTGTATACATAGGAATGCTTTTCCTGGATACATAAACAGTGATTCCAACAATAACCGGCATGACGGAAACCAGCACCAATGTCAATACAGGATCAAGAGTCAGTGTCACCAGCACACCTCCGATTACCAGAATCGGTGCTCTTACTCCCAATCTCTGTACCCGTCCAAGCATCTGATGCACATTATAGGTATCGGTTGTCAGTCTTGATATCAATGACGGCTTGGTAAACCCGTCCGTCTGCGCATTGGACAGCCACATAATCCTGGTAAAAAGGTCATGCCTTATCGCTTCTGTTGTGTCTCTTGCTACCTTTGATGCCATGCGGTTCGCAATGACATTAAAAGTCAGTGCCAGCACGGAACAAACAATCATTACTGCTCCCCATAAAAAGATTCTTGATTTTTCTCCGATTGGAATAATCGTATCTATCATATAGGCAAGAACCCATGGCAGGCATAAATCCATAATCGTGCCAATAAACTTTATCATAAAACTTATCACCATGCGACCATAGTATGGCTTTAAATACCAGACTAATACCTTTTTCATATATATACACGCCTTTCTATCTCTTTCAACGCAATCAGTTAACATAATTATTATAGCAAGGAGTTCTTTTTTATGCCAAGTCAAAAACTTGAAAATCTTCTCAATCTGGCGCTTGCCGCAACTACCGGGGAAAAAGAAAAATCCCAGGAACTTGCTGTCGGTTTTTCACCTGAGACAAGAACCTGGGAACTTATTGTGAAATATCATGGCGCATTGGAAAAGCTGGAATCAGCCGTTATCCATATTGAACCGCTTATCTTTGGCTATGCAATCGTAACCATCCGTGAGGATTTTATTGATGCCTTTGCCGCCTTAGATGAAGTAGAATATATCGAAAAACCAAAGAGCCTGTTTTTTCAATAACCCTTAACGATATGCGATGGAATTCCACTTTAACTCATTTTTCAGAGTTCTGATATCTGTATTTTTATCAATAACAACTGCTTCAATGCCCATAGCATCTGCCCAGTCAACCATCTGCTCAACGGTCAGGTCATAGGAAAATGCGGTATGATGAGCACCACCGGCAAGAATCCATGCCTCAGCACCTACTGCCAAATTAGGCTGTGGAATCCAGAATGCTGTTGCTACCGGAAGCTTTGGCATTGGCTTTTCAATTCTCTTGCAATCAACAGCATTGATAATAAGGCGGAATCTGTTGCCAAGGTCAATCAAAGAGGTTGCTACTGCGGGGCCTGTCTTAGAAGTGAATACAAGTCTCGCCGGGTCTTCTCTGTTACCCATAGATAAAGGACAAACCTTAATGGATATCGGTCCATCAGAAACGGTAGGGCATACTTCCAACATATGAGCTTGTAAGATTCCCTCCTTACCGGGTACAAAATTATATGTATAATCTTCCATAAAAGAAGTTCCCTTTGCATCCTTAACATTAGCTGCCATAATCTTCATTAAGCGGACCATCGCTGCTGTCTTCCAGTCGCCTTCTGCACCAAAGCCATATCCTTTCTCCATCAGTCTCTGGATTGCAAGTCCCGGAAGCTGCTTTAATCCACCCAGCATGCCAAAATGTGTAACAATGGCATGATAGTCACGCTCCTCCAAGAACTTCTCCATACCGATTTCAATTGCAGCCTGTACTTCTACATGCTTTCTGAATTCAGCTTCATCACGTCCTTCTAACAGAATATTATATTTACTGTAATATTCATCTGTTAATGCCTTAATATCTCCGGCAGAAACAGCATCAACATATTCAACAACATCATTGACATTATAATGATCTATTTCCCAGCCAAACTTAATCTGCGCTTCAACCTTGTCTCCTTCCGTTACAGCTACGTTATTCATGTTATCACCGAAACGGCATACTCTGATATGGGAGGACTCCATAATACCAACTGCTGTTACCATCCACTGGGCAATTTTCCTGATAACTTCCTCATTCTGCCAGTGTCCAACAACAATCTTTCGCTCAATTCCCATTCTGCTTACAATATGACCATATTCACGGTCACCATGCGCAGACTGATTCTCATTCATAAAATCCATATCAATTGTGTCATAAGGAATCTCTTCATTAAACTGTGTATGGAAATGCATTAATGGCTTCCTATATTCCTGTAATCCAAGAATCCAGGATTTTGCAGGAGAAAAGGTATGCATCCATGTGATAACGCCGGCACATTCCTCATCTGCATTTGCTTCATTAAATGTCTTTCTAATTACATCATTAGTAATCAATGTCGGCTTCCATACTACTTCATATGGCAATAATCCCGAAGCATTCAAACCTTCCACGATAATCTTTGAATGCTCAGCCACCTTTCTAAGACACTCATCTCCATATAAATCCTGTGAACCTGTTGCAAACCAAAACTTATATTTCTTTCCTGTTTTCATGCTAACCTCCATTATAATCTCATTATAGGTCTTTAATCCCCCTTCCTTATTTGTACCATATTCACAACACGATTACAATATTTATTTTAACGAAAAATAAACTATTTTATTATGCATTAAATACAATAAAATAGAATAAAAAAAGAACCACCTAAGTGATTCTTTCACCGACCTGTCGCTCTATTGGTCATAACATTTTATACGCCATTCGTACTCTCTTTAACTAATATGAGTATAACTATTTTGCACTTTTTTTCAAGTATCTTGTGACGAATGGTTTGTTTCAGTGACGAATGGACTGAATCATAGTACTAACATACTATTTGTTTTCTTGAGAATCTCCTGAATAAGCTCTTTCTTATTTCGTCTTGGGAGCTTAATGTGTTTTCCATTCTTCATAATCACAATATCATCTGCAATTTCTGCAACATATTGTGTATTCAGGATAAAGCTTCTTCCTGTCCGTAAAAAACTATCTTCCAGCTTTTCCTGCATATGCTCCAAGGTTTCCCTGACAGTCAGTTCCCTATTCGTAGTTCTGATAATGCAGGTATTTCCAAATACCTCTATATAATAAATGTCCTTCTGGTAAATCTGGACACTCATACCATTTACAGAAACTGCCAGTGTTTTTCCTGTACTGTCTTCCTTACTGCCATCATTTTGAGCTACCGCGGTATAAGAACCGTTATTCCTTCCTTTCCGAATTAACTCAAGGGTGCGCGTAACACGCTTTAATACAATTTTAGGTTCAAAAGGCTTACTAATGAAATCAACTGCGCCCATGTCAAAACAGCTTTCTTCTATTTCCGCATCATTTGCAGAAGTTAAAAAGATCACTGGAATGTCAGCCTTATCCTCCACTTCACGAATATGTTGATATACCTCCATACCATCCATTTCCGGCATCATGATATCAAGTAAAATCAAGTCAGGTGTATGACTCTTGAGATAATTTAATGCAGCTTTTCCACTTTTTACCGGGATGACTTCATATTCTGTATCCAATGCATATTCAACCATTTCCAGATTTTGTACTTCATCATCAATCGCTAAAATCGTATCCATTCTTTTACCACTAGACAAGTTCCTCATCCGGCATTAACTGCTCCACTTCACAGTTAATCGTCAGAGCATCTTCACCTATCTCCTTTTTGTATTTTTCCAGAATCCTGTTTATTACCATAGAGGCATTCTTTTTGTTTACATCCATGAGCAGCGTTAGCATCTGACAAGAGCTATAATTTGTGGTAACATCTCCTTTTCTTAATGACGATGTTACTGCCTGCTCTAAGATTTCCATCTGACGCTGCATTTCATATTTTCCCATCACCCTGTCCACAGGCTCTTCAACCGTGAACAATACACATTGCACCTCTCTTTTCTCTCTTGCAATGTTTCTCTCCATAAATCGATATATCTTCTCAAAATTATTATACTCTACTACGAATGAACCTTCCATCTTTTTCTCCCTTAACCGCTTTTTTATTTCTGCAAGTGATGCTTTTGGTGCGTCTTTTTTCTCTTTGCCATTTGATGTCTCATCAAAGAAACGAAAACCGTTCTTACCATCATTTTTAACAAAGTACAACGCCTTATCACCATTGCCATATAAAGCTTCAAAAGTAATACCATCCTGTGGTGCTAACGCAATTCCCATAGATACGGTTACTCTGACAAGTCTTCCCGGTGATACAAGCTCCCTTTCAATCTGCCGTATCATAGCAGATGCTTTTTCCTTCAAATATGTCCGATCCTTTTCTCCTTGTGTAAAGAGAATAAATTCATCTCCGCCAAGTCTTGCTGCCAGATCTCCCGGCTCAAGACTCTTTCGCAGTGCCTTCGCAAAGCGGACAAGAACTTTATCCCCTTCAATGTGACCATATGTATCATTTACCGCCTTAAAATTATCCATGTCCATAATGAAGAAGGCGCCTTTTCCTCCTGCCTTCAAAATAGCATTAATCTGTTCTGCTACGCCTGCCCGGTTACGCAATCCTGTTAACGGATCTCTTCTTGCCATGGCAATCTGTTCTTGTTGCGCTTCTACTGTTTTTGCCATTTCCTGAAGCTGCAATTCCAGGCTTTTCTTCATCATTTCCAATTCTGATAGCCTTTTTTGTTCATCTTGTGTTACAAATGTCCGCATGAATTCATATTCCTTCCCTTATCGTTACAACCCTTATTTCTTCATGTTTCTTGGTAACTATCCATTTCCTTCATAGTTACATCTCTTTCAATATTTGTATCGCACATTCATAGTCATATCCTTGAACAGCTTCGATTGCCCGTTCTATATTATGTCGTTTTTCCTCTACAAGCCTATTTTCAGACAACTTTGTTAAAAGAATCAATGCTTCTTTCTTCTTATAACCTTCAAGGAGACTGATAATCTGCTCCAGCGATTCCTCCCTTTCGCCTTCGCCCAGCTCCTGTGCATTTATACTCTCCCTCAACTGCTCCTTTCTTTCATAATAATATGTATTCAAATATGTAGTAATAATCTCTCTTGTTTTTGCCCATTCCTGTATCAGGGAATCATATTTTCCCAGTAAAAAAGCAATGTCACCTTCCCTGCTCTTCTGCTCATGCTTATACGCCATATCTGCAAGCTTATCTGCTCCTATTGTTCTTGCTTCATTCTTCAAGCCATGTACATATATCGTATAATCTTTCCAGTTTTTTTCATGATACGCCTGTTGTAACACTTTTTCTTTCTCCTCTCCTCTTTCAGAGGAAAAAAGCTCCAACAGATGAATATACTGCTCAAACTCGTCACCCACATATTTCATGGATTCCTTCACATGAATTCCCTGTTCTTCCAGATACTCTTCACAAATATTTTGTTTATCAGGTATCTTAGGACACTTCTCTATTCTTTCCGGCAAATATTTCTTCAACATAGTAATTAATGTTCTAAAGTCTACCGGTTTTGCAATATAATCTGTAAATCCTTTTTGTATATATTCCTCTCTGTCACCGAAATCTGCATTAGCCGTCAGCGCAATGATTGGAATCTGTTCATCCTTTATATAGGTAATCTGTTGTAAATGCCGTAAGGTTTCTATTCCATCCATTTCCGGCATCATATGATCCAGAAGAATCATATCATATTCTGTGCTTTTTGCTTTTGCTATTCCTTCTTCTCCGCTGAATGCTGTATCAATCCACGCTCCTGTATTCTTAAGAAGCCCTCTGATAACCTCAAGATTCATTTCATTATCATCGATTGTAAGTATTCTCACATTTGTTGCCTGATAGCAAAACTCCTGATATCGTTCTGAATTAAGTGTAGTTCGATACCAGTCTTCAAAATGTCCTATCGGAGTATTCTCTACAACATTTTGCTCAAAAATTAATGTAAAAGTGGAACCCTTACCATACTCACTTACCATTTCAACTCGCCCTTGCATCAATCCCATAATTTGACGTGTAATTGTCATTCCCAGTCCGGCACCTTCCGTACCGTGATGGTTCTTTTCCTCAATTCTTACAAAAGAATCAAATAATCGCTTCTGATCCTTTTTACGGATTCCGATGCCTGTATCGGAAACACTGATATTCAGACAAATTTTCTTCTGACTCTTCCTTTCTCCACGGACTTTTAACGAAATGCTTCCTTCATTGGTATATTTTAAAGCATTTGTCAAAAGATTCATAACTGCCTGGCTGATTCTTAATTCATCACCACACAAGGTACATGGGATATCTTCATCTACATCTATATCAAATCTTAGCTTCTTTTCATCCATCTTCATATTCACGGAATTAATCAGATTACTCAAAAGCTTTCCTGTTTCATATTGAACCGGAATAATCTTCATTTCTCCGGCCTCTATCTTCGTGTAATCAAGGACATTATTTACCATGGAAAGCAACAGTTCTCCAGCTTCATGAATATGATTGGCATACCCCTTGATTGTCTCTTCCTTACTATCCCTGCTAATCATCTCGTTCATGCCAAGTATCGTATTGATTGGAGTTTTAATTTCATGAGACATACCGGCAAGGAAAGTATTCTTAAAGTTATTTTCTTCCATAGTCTTTTGGTACGCCTGCCATTGCAGCACCCAGTTCTTGATTGTTGCATACCCAAGCATCAATAAGAAGAACAATATTCCATAGCCAACAAACTTTCCCGGATAAAATGCCTTCACAAAGATAAAGTTTATGTATTCAGCTAACACTGACACTACCAGACTGGCAATACCTGCGGCAATCGCCTTCGGAGCTGCAAACTTCTGTGTTCTTGCATATTGGAAAAAGCAGCCAAGGCATACAGCTCCCGTTAACAAAATAATAATATGCGATGTAACTCTTAAATCAGTGAATGAGATCCATCCCATACCGGCCACGACCAGACTAATTGCTGTATTCAAAAGTGCAAGTCCAATCACACTATTATAAATTTTCTGGTATTGATACTTCATCAGATCATTCAAAAATAGCATTTTAGGTATAGGAATCAGCATCAAAGCAAAAGATGCTATTATTTCCTTCATGGATGGATCTATGTAATAAAAAGCTTTCAGATCCAACTCACAGACCTGCCAAATTGCAGCAATGACTGAAAAAATACCTAAATAGCATAACCCTGCATTTTTCTTGCTGTTATAATCAAGAATCAAGCCAAAAACGATAAAAATCCCACCAACCATAAAAAGCAGTATAATACTGACTATGGAAACCATGAGTTCCTTATCCGGTATTATTTGTTTGGTAAAGAAAATGATTCCAATTATAATAAATACTACTAAAAAAATAATCCTTAAAAATCTTGTTAACCAATTTTGCTTTTCCATACATTTCCCCATCATGCGTTTTATATTATACAACTTCTGTAAACTATTTTCTATGTTTTTTTTCAATATCTGTGATATAATGTAGACAACGAGCCAAGCACGAAGTATTTGGCGAGTGTGGGTAATCACAAGCTATGCTTGTGATATAATGTAGACAAAAGAGGATTATATGTTACTGGAATAAAGTGAACAGTAAAAATTATACTAAAGACATAAGGGGAGACTACTATGGCTAACTATACTACTCATGACGATCCTGATTTCTATCAAAAACGTACAAAAAGCCTTCTGCAAACAGACTATCCTCTCTCTGTGCTTGATTTTGATTTTACAGAATCAGATTCTTTTGTGATTCACTGGCACTCTCATGAGGATATTGAACTTATGTACCTGTTAAAGGGGCAGGCTTACGTTACCTGTGAGCAGGATAATATTTTTGCTGATGAAGGTGATATTGTTTTCATCAATCAGAATATCAATCATTTTTTCACCCCAACCAATCCCGAAGGCTGTATGGTTCGCTCCATTATTATTCATCCATCCTTCATTTTTGGTTTTGGACAGATTGAAATGGAGAAAAAATATATTACTCCTGTTATTCATGATGCTTCCATGAAGTATCTGCATATTACATCTGCGGATTCCTACTACGAAATCTTCCGCACACATGTTGAAGCCATCATTAAGCAAAACGCTGAGAAGATTTCAGGATATGAACTGTTAAGCAAGGCCTCCATTCTGTATATATGGAAACAGCTCTTTGACCTTTCAATCCAGGATCAGCTTGCTCCCACCAGAAAAACTGCTGCACAGGATGAAATGCGTGTAAAACAGGCAATACTATATATTCAGGAACATTATATGGAATCCATTACCTTAGACGATATTGCTGCCTCTATCCTTGTCAGCAAAAGCGAATGCTGCCGTTGCTTCAAACGTACTTTAAATATAACTCCTTTTGAATATTTGATGAAATACCGTATTCTGGCATCGACAAAGAAAATGCACAGCAAGACACTGGAATCCATTTCCGAAATCGCAGGTTCTGTAGGCTTCAACAATACAAGCTATTATAATAAGATTTTCAAAAAATATATGAACTGTACGCCAACAGAATATCGAAGTTCTATTAAGAAAGATCTCCCTTCGTTATCATAACGGAGGTTTTCTTTATGTAAACCGTTTTTTCTCGTCAAGTTTTTCATTTTTTCGACAATTTTTGAGCATATTTAGGTCATTTACACTATTTTGAAATCCCTGAAATTCTGATAAAATATATTATGGAAACGCTTACAAGAGATTATCCTGTAAGTCTTTACCAAGGAAGGGATAAATAATTATGAATAAGGAAAGAAACCTTGAAATCTACAGAATGAGACAGGATGGCTGTACTTATAAGGAAATTGCCAACTGTTTTGAAATATCTGTGGAAAGAGCCAGACAAATCTGTATTTTCTTACAGAATATGAATCTGGAAGAGATTGAAAGCGAGCTCTATCAATTTGTTGTAGATGACAGCAGCCAAAACTTTACAATTTCACTTTATAATACGCTGCGCCGCGCAGGCATCGACACTGTTGGCAGTCTGCAGGATCACATCCATGATATAAATGAACATCCCGAAAATTATGTCTATATTGGTACAAAGGGGCGTTCTTATCTGAATCAGAAATTAGAAGAACTTGCAAAAGATGCATGAGACAAAAGTCTCATGCATCTTTTATGTCATTTTATTCTTATACCTCAATCCCACAAAATTCCTGATACAGCCGTTTTGCATGACTATCTGTCATTCCACAGATAGAATCTGTCACAAGAAGCAACCTTAAATACAATTTTTCATATTCATCACAATCCTTGCTGTATATCTGATAGATTGTTTTATAATTATCGGAAAGCAAAGCCATTAGCTTTACCTGCACTACTGTCATTGCGACATCCGTGTCATAATTAATAGCAGCATTTACATACTTATCCAATAAAGAATTTAGAATTGTTTCTGCTGCAATCTCCAGCTTATAGATTGGTGCTGAAGTAAATGCATACCGATACGCAATATCTCCCAATGCATCTGCAATCTTCTTTCCATGTTCTTTCGTCAAAAGCTCCTTCTGGTAAGTGCCTGCCATAATTTCATCATAATGCTCTACAAAGCTGTCTGTTGCATGAAAAATCAACTTTCCCTGCACAAGCACGATCCAGTTTTGAACTGCATATGCATCCGGTTTTTGGATACCGCGCTCAACAGCCTGATTATATTTTCGTTCCAATTGGTTCACAATCTGCTGATAATCTTCGTTTTCCGGCTCATCCTCTCCAAAACGTCTAAGCTCTTCCAATAGCTGATAATAGGAAATGCAGCCCTTTTTAAATGCATCCTCGATATCTGCAGTTTTGTATGCTATATCATCTGCCGCTTCCAATACAAATGCAAGCGGATGACGTCTTCCGTGAGTACCAAGGCTTTCCTGTAAATCCTTGAAAATATCACGTTCTGCATAATAATATCCCATCTTTTTCGTATGGATATCTCCGCTTTTCTTATCGATTTCAAGAGAAGAAACCGGATATTTGATAATCGTTCCAAGCAATGCTTTGGTCAGATTCATACCATGTGCATCTACAAGATAATGAAGCTTGGTCACAAGCCTAAGTGCCTGCGTATTACCCTCGAAATGGTAGAAATCATTTTGCATTTGCTCATTTAAGCATTCTGTCAGAGGCTTTCCCTGAAAGCAAAGCTGTGGCATGTTTTTTACAAACCAGTCACGTATCACTGTTTCCCCAAAATGCCCGAAGGGAGGATTTCCGATATCATGCAAAAGCCCTGCGCACTGCAAAATATCACATACATCTATTTGATATTCCGGCAGAAAGCTCTCATCCCTAATAACACTCATAATTTTTCTGGAAATATTCTGTCCCATGGATTTTGCAAAGGACGAAACCTCAAGGGAATGTGTTAACCTTGTACGCACAAAATCACTTTTATCCAAAGGAAATACCTGCGTCTTGTCCTGCAATCTACGAAATGAAGCACTTCCGATAATCCTATGATAATCTTTTTCAAATTCCGTTCTTAAATCGTTCCCATTCGTTTTCGCTTTTACCCCTCTTATGCGGTCTGAGCACAAAAGCTTTTCCCATTCCATTGTTTTCCCTCCTTTGAATTCACCTTTTTATCTTTGCAATTATAACATACTTTCTGTTGTTATGAGAACCTGACACTGATTTCACCGGATGAAAGACTTTCTTCTCTTCCATCTTCATATCTCACTAGCAGCCTGCAATTCTCATCGATGCCCAATGCAAGTGCTTTCTCGGATTTTCCCGCAAACAGAACCTGTATTTCCTTACCGATTACCATACTCCTGTTACGGTACTTTTCTACATAATCGGTTTGATCCCTGGCGGTATAATATGCCATAAAGCGATTCAGGAATTCTGCTGCCAGACGGTTTTTCCCATCATTATGAGAGGTATGGAATACGGTTCCCGCAATATTCTCAATCTCCTTTGGGAATCCCTCTTTTGGTGCATACACATTGATTCCAATTCCCAAAACTGCATAGTCTAACAGACCGCTTTCCAGTCCGAATGACGCTTCGGTAAGAATACCACTGACTTTCTTTTCACCAATATATATGTCATTTACCCATTTAATCTGTGCTCTTTCATCCGATACTGCTTCAATGGCCTCACAGGCTGCAACAGCCGCCATTGTTGTAATCCTTACAGCCTGCTGCGAGGAATAATTCTGTGGACGAAGCAACATGCTCATATAAATTCCCGTATCAGATGGTGAAAAGAAACTGCGCCCAATCCGCCCCTTTCCACTTGTCTGTTCGTTCGCAATCACGGTATAACCTTCCGTTGTCCCAAGAGCTGCTTCCTTACGAACCATCTCATTCGTAGATTCTACAACAGGAAAGACTGCAAGCTTCACATCGGAGCATAACGGATTCAAATATTTCTGAATTCCCTGAACAGAAAGAATATCCGATGTTACAGAAAGACAATACCCCTTATTGGAAACAGCATCAATATTGTAGCCCTCTGAGCGAAGTGTTTTGACTGCCTTCCATACAGCAGTTCTTGACACGCAAAGTTTTTGGGCTATAGCCTCACCGGAAAAATAGACTCCTTTATTGGATTCAAATAATGCAAGCAACTGTTCCTTCGTTCCCATATATCAATTACCTCCAGTATTCCGGTGTTACATCACGCTTCAGGTTTTGCAGCATCTCCCTGTCGCTGCGGATTGTGGCACAGGCAGCCGTTGTCAGCATATTACCGGTAATCGTGGCAGACGCACCTGACTGGAATGCGATTTCACCATCATTCGTCAGCAATGCTCTTCCTGCTGCCAGACGGATATTCGCCAGTGGATTTATATAACGGAAAAAGGCAATCGTTCTCAAGATTTCATCTTCTGTTAACTGAGGAAGATTCTCCAGCGGTGTTCCTTTAATCGGCATCAATGCATTAAGAGGGATGGAATCAATCCCCAGTTCCGCCAGACTGATTGCCATGTCCAGGCGGTCTTCCCATGTTTCTCCCATACCGATAATTCCACCGGAGCAGGCACACATCCCCTCTGCCTTAACCTTCTTCAAGGTTTCAACTTTCTGATCGTAGGTGTGGGTAGTACAAATGTTAGGGAAGTTGCGCTTCGACGTTTCAATATTGTGATGATAGCTCGTCACACCGGCTTCATGCAGGCGATGAAGCTGCTCTTCATCTAAAAATCCCATAGAAGCACACAGGTCAATCCTGCATTCCTGATGCATTGTCTCATAAGCATGAATAGCTTTCTCAAATTCCTCCCCCGTCAGTGCTTTGCCTGACGTTACAATAGAGAAACGATCCACACCCTCACTTTCATTCATTTTGCAGGCTTCCAGGATTTTTTCTTCCGGAAGGAAATCATAAACCTCGCAATTTGTGTGATTGTGAGCAGACTGTGCACAATATTTACAGTCTTCAGGACAGCGGCCGCTGCGTCCATTAATGATAGAGCAAAGGTCAACTTTATCCCCAATAAAATGAGCCCTGATACGGTCAGCTCCTTCACAAAGTTCTTTTAAATCACAGGTCAGAAAAAAAGACAAATCATCCTCTCTTGTTATTCTCCTGCCATCGATAATTTCCTGTGCCAAATCTAATGCATTCATATTTATCCTCATTTCCGCGCTGCTTTTGCACAAAAAGGGTTTGTGACGCAGCGCAGACACAAACTTGCTATAGTTGCCGATTATCCGGAATTGGTCAACCATAATTTTGTTCAAAGTTGACATTAGTATATCAGATAGACGACAAAAATCAAGTGTTTTTCCTTAGCACATTTGTCTCTTTGAGTAATGCCTCTGCGCTTGCGCATGGCAGCTATAAATTTACCAATTTTATCTTGGTTCAATTTCAATTCCACCCCTTCAATTTCGACTTACAGCTCTTTCCATTATACGAATTTCCGGCTATGCTTTCAACTTTACATTTTTCGTATGTAATGGGGGTTGACTCTTTCATTGCTTTTTCCTTTATTTCCTATATATAATTTTTTGGAATTGCGTACCTGTTGAATAAGGACATAGAATTAAACCTTGAAATAGACATGAAAGTATTCTATATTTTAAATATAAATTAGTTTGACAACTAAGGATTTGTTGGATTATTTTCTGTATAAAAACTTTCCCTTTTGTTATATCGTACCGCAAGGCTTTGCGAACTCTCGTAAGGGGCAAAAACAATGCCATAAGATTTCCGGTAGGCATCGAAATACCTTGTATATGTCTAAATTGATGCTATTTTTAGTTCCTTTTAAAGAGGGATTACATCGGAAACCTTATCATATGTTTATATCGATGTTATTTTCTTCATTTTTGAAAAAAATCAGCATCGATATCTTGAAATTAGTTATATCCCGATGTTGATAATTGAAAAAATGGGGTTTTTGAACATCGAAAAAATTATTATGGGCTTTTTTCGATGCAAAACAGATTTATACTATTTTTAAGGAGTGAAAATACTTTATATCCCTACTGCTGGAATTGAAACAGATGGAGCAAGGGAAGACCAAGTGATAGAGGTGAAATTCAGCTTGCTGATGGACAAGCAGTTTATGTTGAAAGAGATAGCGTTAGCTTAATATAAAACAAAATGAATGCCTCTACAAATCCCAAGGCATAGGAAAATTAGAATGACTGATATTAGTAGAAAAAGATACTGTCCAGTTTGGAGAGTACCTTTTTCAAATTCATGTTCTTAAAATTATCTTGATAGCTCCGGGAAACACTTTTCGGAAAATGAAGTTGCTTTATAAAAATCAATTACTAAAGCATTTAAAATTTGGGAAAAACCTCTTGAAATTGTATCATTTATAGATATAATTAAGAATATGAACACACCGTGTATTTTCAATTTTCCCTTAGTGTTCTGAATAACTTTTATATAGACTTACAGCTTATGCAGATATAGTTCATCGGTAGAACACCAGCTTCCCAAGCTGGGGAGGCGGGTTCGATTCCCGTTATCTGCTTTTTTATTGCC
>JALEWA010000156.1 GCA_022788085.1 Lachnospiraceae bacterium | reverse complement strand
GTATCACTATTACAGATTTGTGGAACATTGATACTGGAGAAAGCATCATCCTCTGTAATTTGCATGATCAGCTCTATTTCTGCACCTGCATAATAATCAGGAATATGAATAAAATTGTAACCATATCCTAACAGCTTATTCTCTTCCTTCAAATCCTTCCCGTATAAGTATTTAATTTGATTGTTATATCTGACTTCAAGCGTGGAATGAACCGTATACACACGCAAAACCGGATTTTTTACCAAATTTTCACGCGGAAGTGTACATCTCATTCTTATTTCGTCACCTTTGTCTACACTTGGGAATAAAAAGTCGCCCAATGACATATTCTCATATACGGTATCATTTATTTCAATATGCCATCCATCTTTTAATTCAAAATAGTCTGCTTTATTTTGTGTTACCTGTAAGCCTTGATAAAGAAAAACACTACCTAATATTATGATAATACCTATTAATATCAGTATTATTATCTTCTGCTTCTTTTTCATGAGTATTCTCCCTCAATAGTAGTTGCTTAATTTATTTTCATCTATATCTGTAATATGTTTTATTCTACAAAATCATTATATATATAGTTTACATTATTTGCTTTTATATTGCCATAGGTAAATGTTCAATTGGTATCATCGGGGACGCATAAGAGGTATCCATACCGGATACCTCTTAATATTCGCTCTCTCAATCTCTCATCAGTAAAGGCGCCCCCTCATAATTTAAATTTGCTACCTTTCCTGATTTACATAATTAGTATATAATGATAATGTAATATTATAAATCAAGAAATGGGCAAAATAGGCATATCTATTTTGGCAAAATAAGAGAAATAAAATGGAGTATATCAGTATGGGAAAGAAATCTACGAAAGAAAATAAAAATATTTACCAGTTAAACCGTGAAAATCTCAGTCTTACCCGCGAAAAAGCCAGTGAACTTTTAGAATCTATCACTGCGGACAGAATCGAGAAAATAGAAAGCGGGCGCTCCTTACCACACCCTGATGAGATATTAACAATGGCGGAAAAATACAAAAATCCCAGTCTTTGTAACCACTACTGCTCACAGGAATGCCCTATTGGTATGCAATATGTTCCAAAGGTAGAATCAAAGATTTTATCACAAATTGTATTAGAAATGTTAGCATCCTTAAATTCCATAGATAAAAAGAAAAACCGTTTAATTGAAATTACTGCTGATGGTGAAGTTTCTGATGATGAATTGACAGACTTTGTTATGATTCAGGATGAGCTGGAACAAATTTCTGCAACAGTAGACGCTTTGCAGTTATGGGTTGAAACCATGATTATCAATGGACATATAGACCGTGAAAAAATATCCCATATCAAAGAGGAGATGAACACAGCAAAATAGTGTTCATCTCTTTTCCTTTGTTTTTTGTTAGTTGGATTAGATATCCTGAGCTATAATACTATCTATCACCTCAAAATAATTCTCAAATGTCTTACCGCAGCATAGCGGATTCTTAATTACGATTCCTTCAGCCCTAAGTCCCGCCAAAGTAAAGGCCATGGCTACACGATGATCTTCATACGTTTCAATCTCGGCAGGATGAATTGGAGCAGGAATAATCTCGATACCATCTGATTCCGGAATTTCTCTGCAACCAACACCCATTCGGTTCAATTCATTTATGATAGCCTGAATCCTGTCTGATTCCTGCATACGGATATGACCAATTTGCTCAATTCTTGTTGGTGTATCTGCGAAAGCTGCTACTACTGCCATGGTTAAAGCCTGATCAGAGAAATCCTTCATGTTGACGCAAATACCAGGATAATGATCTACTCCTGTTACAGTTACGCCTTCCGGTAAATCCTCAACCTTACAGCCTAAATCACGCAAAATTCCTAAAAATTTCTTGTCTCCCTGCAAGGAATTTGCTTCATGTGTTCCCAAAACAGTTACCTGACGGTTTAAAATTGCTGCCATTGCAAAAAAATAACATGCCGCAGACATATCCGGTTCTATACTGTATTCCTTAAGACCGTATGACTGCCCTGGAACAATCTCACAGTCTGCACCATTCTTGATTACCTGAATACCAAACTGTTCCATCATGGATAGAGTCATTAATACATAAGCCCCACTGCTACGTTCTCCTGACATATGCAGAGTCAGCCCATCCGGTAATAACGTCGCTGACATAAGTAAAGCACTTGCAAACTGGCTACTAATGCTGGTATCAATGGTTATCTCCTTGATTGTTACATTCTCAGACTCTATGATAAAAGGAAAATGACCTTCTTTCTCAAGACAGGTAATCTTCACACCTGCCTTTCGAAGCTCTGTGAGCAATGGCTCCATTGGCCGTTTCTTCATCTGCTCAGAGGAATTCAGTGTATAGCGTCCTCCTGCAAATGCCAGCATAACGGTAAGAAAGCGGGCTGCTGTTCCTGCACTACGTACATTTATGGTTGCATTTTTATTAGGAATTTCTCCTCCCATACCTGTTATCGTAACCTTTTTTTGTTCTTCCTCTATCTTTACCTCAAAACCAAGCTCCTCCAGACAGCTCAAAAATGCTCTTGAATCATCACTAAACAGCACTCCGTGAAGGATGCAAGTCTCTTTTCCGAGTGCAGCCAGCATTAAGGCTCTATTTGTAATACTTTTAGAACCGGGCACTTCCACTTTTATAGGGTTTGAACCGGTTAACGGTTTTACAATATATTGATCCATTCGTTTCTTATTCCTTTCACTTACTCTATTTTTCTGCTTCTGAATACTCTGACAGACTCTTACAGAAGTGGTGCTATAACCTTCATCACACTTCCTAATAACTTTGTTGTTATTTTTTCCTTCTTTACAGATTCTCTCGTTACTTCCCTGCACTTTGATAATGTTTTCTGAAAATCATTTTCTATCACAGAAATACAGCTTGTTTTATATAGAAAAGCTGCACATTCAAAATGATGATATAAGCTTCGGTAGTCCATGTTAATCGTTCCTACTACTGCCTTGCTATCATCACTCACAAAAACCTTTGCATGTACAAATCCGGGTGTATACTCATAAATTTTCACACCGGAATCCAATAATGATGCATAATGTGTTTTTGCTAATGCATATGGAATCTTCTTATCCGGAATTCCGGGTAATATCAGCTTTACATCAACACCACGTTCTGCTGCGAACTTGAGTGCTGCCTCAAGTTCTGTGTCCAGAATCAAATATGGCGTCATAATATGTACATATTTTCCAGAACGATTGAGGATATCCATGTAAACACGTTCTCCGACCTTATCATTGTCAAGAGGACAATCTCCGTAAGGAATGACATACCCCTTTGGGGAGGTTTGTGATACATTCACATCCTGCAAATAATCTCCAAATTCCGGCTTTTTCACATCTATATTCCACATCTGAAGAAACATTAAAGTGAAACTCTTTGCTGCTTCTCCCTTTAACATAACAGCCGTATCCTTCCAATGTCCAAATCTCTGAACACGATTAATATATTCATCCGACAGATTTACTCCACCGGTAAACGCAGTATGACCATCAATGACCAGAATTTTACGGTGGTCACGGTAATTATAATGTGTTGAAACAAAGGGTGAAATTGGCGAAAACATCTTACACTGAATCCCCAATTCTGAGAGCTTTTTCGGATAATTATGTGGCAGCAAAGCAAACTCACAGGTTCCATCATACATAACTCGTACTTCTACACCTTCCTTGGCTTTCTTTGCAAGGATTTCGAGGATTTTCCCCCACATAAAGCCTTCATCTATTATAAAATATTCCAAAAAAATAAAACGCTCTGCCTTTTCCAATTCTACCAACATCCTGGTAAACTTATCTTCTCCCATTGGGAAATAAGTTACTTCGGTATTATTATAAACAGGGAAGCAGCCTGTTCGGCTAATATAGCCCGCTAATGCTGCTACTTCCGGGCTTTCCTCATGAAGAGCCTTCATCGTTTCTTCTTTTTGTGTGATACTTGTTTTCGTTTCCTTAATCAGTTGATTCAGACGTTCCTTTACTGCACGATGACCTATTTCTTTTCTTGTATAGAGTAAAAGTAGTCCTCCTAATATTGGCATCAGCATGATAAGAATCAACCATGTATTTTTTACCGATGAGTCCATCGTACTGTTTAAAAGATAGATTACTACACCTATGATAAATAGGATTGCAATACCATAAAAGTGTGGCAACATTCCTGAAAACCAATAAAAAGCACTAAATAGTAATCCAAAATTTATTAATAATAAAACGAAAATTAATCCTGTTCTGCTAAAAATGGCATGAACAATTCCTTTTTGTCCTTTTCTCAAAAGCTTTAAGCCTTGATTTTCCTTCTCATCCATACTCTCACTCATATCCTTTTTGTAGTCATTTTATCTACAACGTACTTGATAATGATAAGGGACACATTTTCATGTGTCCCTAAAAATTCATTTATAAAGCTTTTTCTTGTTACAGATTAGCACTGCTCAACAAGCTTCTTTAATGCTGCAAGTGCTTCATCAGGAAGCTTATCATAGCCATCCTTCTTTGTTGCAAAGCCTTCTACTGCATCTACACGATTCTGCATAGCGTTCTTTAATGCTGCAACATAAGAAGCATCCTGTAAGTTTGGAGTGAAGTCAGCAGTCTTTCCAGACCAATCATACATGATTTCGATATCATCGAAATTGCCCCACTTCTCGAACTTAGCCTTTCCTTCTACGATTGTTTCAAGGATTCCTAATGTATCAGCAGGCTTAACCTTCTGACCCATGAAATCACCTGTATTAACAATATAGCAGTCTACGTTCTTCTCTTCTACTAACTTCTTGAACTTCTCATAGTCATTAACTAATGGATATGTTCTGAATGGGTTAGCATAAGGAACGATTCTTAATGCGTTAAGGTCTGTACCAGCTGCAACACGCTCTGCAGAAGATGTCTTTGTAGCAAGAGTAGCACCCATAACGGAAGCTAATGCTGCACCCTTTAACTTAACTACTGGAGGAATGGTAGGATCCTTCATAATCCAGAAGATAGCGTTTACAGGAGCATCAATCTTATCTACACGGTTAGGAGACCATAACTTAGACTTGAGAGCACGTCCGTTACCATTTCTGATATCCTCTGTTACTAACTGAATCTTTCCGTTCTCATCTAAAGTACATGAACAGTTCTGAGCAGATAATAAGTACTCATTATCCGGGCAGCCTGTAGGATAATCTGCTGTCTTGTCGAAGTATGTTGGCTCTAATGCGATAGAAGCACATGTATCTGTATTGATGATAAATGCGTCATCATGAAGAACCTTGATTTCATACTTTCCACCATGCTTAGCATGTGTCAGAGTAGACTTACCGGATCCTGATAATCCATATACAGATGCAACATACTTAGAACCATCTGCCAAGATATATTCCTTCTGTCCACCGTGGCAGGAAGCGTAACCATTTCTGTTAGCAAGTGCCCATGCCATTGTAAGTGTACCCTTCTTATGCTCTCCGAAATATCTCATACCAAGAATTGCTGCGCAGTTCTCTTTTGTATCGAAGTAACAAAGTGTAAGAGGATCGCTTAAGCAGCTGTAATCTACGTCCGGAGCATCATGTGGTGCCCACTGTGGATCAGAGAAAATGTAGATATCCGGCTCTTTGCCATCTCCAACCGGTTTAGAGTTCTTATACATCTTTACATATTCATCAGACATATACTGGAAGTTAAGCATCCAGTTGTAAAGAATGTTCTCTTCTCCTTCCGGAATAAGAAGATGAGCTTTTACCATGAATTCAGGATCAAGACCGATGAAACACTCTGCATGATACATGGTCTTCCATCTTGTCTCATAAATTGCATCCATTACTACTTTATCAAGCTTAGCATCATCAACACCCGGCTCACCTTTAATACGACGAGCTGCTGCATAACGACCTGTAACTGCACCATCGTTGAATAATAAAACCTTTGCATCTTTCTCAAGACCAAATGTTTCACCATCCTTAATAGGCATGTCTGTTACTACAGTTCCCGGTGAATTCTTAGCTAATTCATAAGCTTCCTTTAAGGTATTTACCTTTACTACGTTGTTTCCATAGAAAGCTGCCTCAATGATAGAACGTGTCTTAGAAAATCCTACCTTTCCTGCACCAATCTCAGAAATTGGATAATACGCTTTTGTTGACATATTAGATCCTCCTTAGAAATTAAATTAAAATAAATGTATTCCAAACCGCCGAAAACGGCGATTATGAGCAGTGTATACGAACATCCGCACATTTGTACATATTATCTCAAACTCTTTGGTAAAAGTCAATAAAATATCCATAAACTTATTACTCGAATGCAATCCCGTCTGATATCTTGTACACAATGTTGTGTTCTAACGTTCTTGCCTATACAGCTCTTGTCGCAGCCTTGAGCATTTCCTTCTCTTCTCCCTCAAAATAAGGTTCCAGTCTTCGATAAACTTCTGCATGATAGTCATTCAGCTTACGTACATCAGAGGGCTCCATATACTGTGTATCAATTGCATCAAGGTCAATTGGTACATAGGTAAGATGACGAAAGCCCATAAACTGTCCGTCACCGTTCTTTGTCTCTTTCACGATTTCTAATATGTTTTCTGTTCTGATACCGTGGCTTCCCTCAATATAGACTCCTGGTTCGTCTGATACAATCATTCCCTCTTCCAGTACAGCTTCCTTAACACCGGGATTGAAACGCCATCTGATATTCTGCGGTCCCTCATGAACATTCAGAATATAGCCGATTCCATGACCAGTTCCGCATTTATAATCAATATAGCATTCCCACAACGGTTCACGCGCCATGATATCCACATTCTTACCGGTACACCCATATAAGAACTTTGTATCAGCAAGACGAAGCATTCCACTTGCAACCTTGGAAAAATGCTTCTTCATTTCATCCGTTACATTTCCAAGTGCAATCGTTCTTGTTACATCTGTCGTTCCACCGACATACTGTCCGCCGGAATCTACAAGATAAAAACCATCTGTATCAATATCCTTTTTATCCTCTTTGGTCGCACTGTAATGCATCATTGCAGCATTTTCCTTGAATGCACTGATTGTTGGGAAGGACAGATCAAGGAAACCCTCTATTTCACTTCTCATCCGGTCAAGCTTCATGGCAACACTATATTCATCCATTGGCTGTTTCCCTGCATTCTTCTTCATCCAGAATAAGAATTTTGTGAGAACCACGCTGTCTAACAAATAATACTTTCTGATATTTTCCAGCTCAACAGGATTTTTAATTGCCTTGAGGATGGATGTTGGATTCTCTCTATCCAGAAGCTCTCCGCGCTTTTCCAACAGCTTATACAAAAGATAATTTATTTCGCTATATGCACACATCACTTTTCCTTTTAACTCACATGTCTCAAGGAACTGAACAATCTGTGTATAATCCTTAACCTGAACTTTGTATTTTTCAAAATGAGCCTTGGCTTCTTCTGTTAAGGCCTTATTCTGAACAAAAATAACAGCATCCTTTTCTGAAATGAACGTATAAGAAAGCGCCACCGGATTACAATCTACATCATTCGCCCTGATATTATACAACCACATAATATCATCCAGCTTTGCAAGTAACATATGGGATGCCTGTTCCTTACTCATTGCTTCCCTAACCTCTGCAAGCTTCCGGGCTACTGTTTTCCCACACTGTGCTTCCGGTACTACCCAGATATCACTTGCAGGCATACCCGGTCTGTCTGTCCAAAGGGCATCTGCCAGATCCGTCTCATATTCAAATGTGACGTTTCTGTCATTTAACATTTTCTCCAGTTTTCTTCCAAAGGCTGCATCTATAACTCTTCCATCAAATCCTATCGTCTGTCCGTTTTTTACATGCGAATCCAGATATTCCTCAATTGTTGGAACGCCTTCCTCTGCCATTCGGTAAAGAACAATTCCTGAACCTGTAAGCTCCTTTGCAGCTTGTACAAAATATCTTCCATCCGTCCAAAGACCAGTCTCTTCCTGACTGATTACCAGTGTACCATTAGAGCCTGTAAAACCTGACAGAAATTCTCTTACTTTAAAATATTCATTTACATACTCAGAATTATGAAAATCTGCTGTCGGCACAATATAGAAATCTACTCCTGCCTTTTTCAGAATTTCCTTCATCTCATTTATTCTATCAGCAATAACGCTCATCTTTATCAATATCCTTTCGCTTCATTTCCCTGTAGCATTCCAACTGCTGAAGAGGTTCCAATTCTGTCACAGCCTTCTTCAAGGAACATAATTAAATCATCCTTTGTTTTTACACCACCGGCTGCCTTCATTTTAACATTTGGACCAATATACTTCTTGAAAAGTCTGATATCTTCTATTGTTGCACCGCCTGTGCCGAAGCCTGTAGATGTTTTAATATAATCTGCCCCTGCATTCGTTACTGCCTTACACATAGCAATCTTCTCTTCTTCTGTAAGAAAACAAGTCTCAATAATGACTTTCAGGATATGATCTCCACATGCTGCTTTTAAGGTCTTAATCTCTGCTTCTACCTTATCAAAATCACCATTCTTGACATCTGAAATATTGACAACCATGTCAATCTCATTACAGCCATCTGCAAGTGCCTGCTCAATTTCTGCAACCTTTGCTGCTGTAACACTATAACCCAATGGAAATCCAACTACCGTACAGATATTGATTTCTTCTGCATATTTATCATGCACTCTCTTAATGTATGTGGGTGGAATACATACAGAAGCAGTCTTGTATTTTACTGCTTCATCACAAAGCTTTTCGATATCTTCCCACTTTGCAAAAGGTTTTAATTGTGTGTGGTCAATGTGACTTAAAATTTTCTGATCTGTCATGATATATCTCTCCTTTTACTTTATTTTTTATCGTTATCAACGACTCCAATTAAGTACTTCTTCTGTGCCTTCAGTAAAAAAATACCATAGATTACCAATACACCAAGAATCACTAATGTTATCACGGTATCAACCCATGGATATAATACAAAAATTTCCAGAGCACCTACCAGCCCTGCCGCAAAGAGTATAATCCCTGTTCCCATAGTAAATGGAAATGTGTTCTTCATAAAGCCTTCCGGATCCTTTGCCCTGTTAATAGGGAAACCTTTTCCGACAAGCATTTCCGGTATCTTATGTGTTGTTTTCATCTGCATTGCCCAATAAATCATGTATACTCCACAAGCCATAATGAGGAGCTTTAAAATCATATTAAAATCCATACTGTTTACCCATTTTCCTTAATCATATGCCTAAAGCAAGAGAAAATGATGTAATACTACATCATTCCCTCCCTTTTCTTTACTCTTATTTAAATACCAAGAAACTTCATAACAACTGATTTCATATCTTCTTTATCACATACAGTATCATGTAATACCGGTGCTGTTCTAATCTCATCAATTGCCTTTGGAACTTCTACATTAGCAATCTTTGAAAGCTCATCTACTAATTCGAAATCTGTCATGGAATCATATTTCATATCAATTGCATCCATAACGCTTCTTGTGAATTTGAATGGACTTGCTGTAGAAGCAACTACTACCTTTGTGTTGTCCTTTGTTGCTTCCTGATATTTATGTAATACAGTGGCAGCAACTGCTGTATGTGTATCAATAACATATCCTGTCTTTTCGTACAGATTCTTAATGGTATCTGCTGTTTCCTTTTCAGAAGCATAATTACCATAGAAATCTGCCATATTAGCTCTCATATCTGCAGTAATTTCATACTTACCGTCCCTTGACAAGGACTTCATGAATGCAGCATTCTTCTCTGCATCACAGCCTGCTGTCAGATAAATAAGTCTTTCCAGATTGCTTGAAATCAGAATATCCATGGAAGGTGAACTTGTCAGTACAAATTCTCTATTTCTGTCATAAACACCTGTTTCAAAGAAATCATATAATACCTTATTCTCATTGGATGCACAGATAAGCTTTGCGATTGGAACGCCCATATTCTTTGCAAAATATGCTGCAAGAATATTTCCAAAGTTTCCGGTAGGAACTACTACGTTAATCTTCTCGCCCTTCTCAACCTTTCCTTCTTTTAAAAGCTGTGCATAAGAATATACATAATAAACAACCTGTGGAACAAGCCTTCCGATATTGATAGAGTTTGCAGATGAGAACTGGAATCCTGCTGCATCCATCTGAGCTGCTAATTCCTTATCTCCGAACAACTGCTTAACACCCGTCTGCGCATCATCAAAGTTACCTGTAATACCTACAACAAAGGTATTGTCACCTTTCTGGGTAACCATCTGCTTCTCCTGAATCGGGCTTACACCATTCTTTGGATAGAATACAATAATCTTTGTTCCCTTAACATCAGCAAAGCCTGCAAGTGCAGCCTTTCCGGTATCACCACTTGTAGCTGTCAGGATAACGATTTCATTCTTAACGTTATTCTTCTTGGCAGATGTAATTAGTAAATGTGGCAGAATTGATAATGCCATATCCTTAAATGCGATGGTAGCGCCATGGAACAACTCAAGATAATATGCGCCGTCAGCTTCAACCAATGGTGCGATTACCTCTGTATCAAACTTGCTGTCATAAGCCTTATTGATACAATCCTTGAGCTCCTCCTCTGTAAAATCTGTCAGGAAAAGCTTCATAACTTCATAGGCAGTCTCCTGATATGTCATATTTGAAAGCTCCTCAAGTGTCTTATCAAGACGAGGTACTGATTCCGGTACAAATAAACCACCATCATCAGCAAGTCCCTTAAGAATAGCCTGGGAAGCCTTTACTGTTTCATTTTTACTTCTTGTGCTTCTGTAAAATAAATCCATCACAAATCTCCTCTTTATTCAACGTGGATACTAAACTTTCAGTTTATAAGTATAGCATAGTATTTCCCTGTCTGCAAGCACGTTATCCATTGAAATTAGAGCTTTTATTTACTTTCTCTACAAGAAAAAATCATGTCCACCATGTGAAAACAAAAGTGTCAGATTTTCATCAAACCAACACACCTTTTCCGGATCAGCATATTTTCTTGCCACAAAATACAATGCCCCTTTAGATGCATCCTCTCCCAACAAGGCACTATAAACAACCTCTCTTGTTTCTTCTGATACATGAACAGACTCTATCCGCCCATTCGATACCGGTGAAAACTGTGTAGACTTCGAATTTCTTTGATACACTACCTCTGTTATTGTATCCGGAAAAGCATCATTTTTTACCCTGTTGATTACTACATTGGCAACTAAAAGCTTTCCTGTTCTATCTTCACAGCCTGCTTCCGCTTCTACAATTTTCATCAGGCATTCAATATCTTCCTGTGTTGCTTCGATCACATATTTGGGCTGTAATGACTGATACGTAATTTCTCTTTGTAAAGAAACAATAGGCTTGTCCTCTACCGTTACCATTCTGACTTCTTCCTGCGGCTCCACCATCAATGCTTCCTGTCCTTGAACCTGACTTCCCCTTGCAATCCAAAGCATTCCTGTACAAACCATATTTATTGCTAATAACAGAATACATTTCTTCTGATACATAAGCCTGTCTGATCCTTTCTTTAATAAAGCTCCTCTTATTAGTTTATTCAGGCTTACACCAAAAAATACGTATCTATTCAGTACCTTCATAGTTGCAAAAATACAACATTTGTTTTCCACTTCATTGTATGCTATTATAAAAAATGTAGAATTTTTGTTTTTGGGGGGAATCATGTTGAAGGGTGTCTATCCAGCAGTCAAGAAAGATCATACAATCTATTACCGTGCTTCTATTACTTATCATAAAAAGCATATCAGTCTTGGAAGCTTTGGTAGCATGGAGGCTGCCGGGAATGCTTACCTTGAGGCTGACCGCATTCTTGAATCTGATTCAATTTCCTTAAAGAACTATTCTGTGAAAAGTCCACTTT
This sequence comes from Lachnospiraceae bacterium, assembly GCA_022788085.1. GTDB lineage: Bacteria > Bacillota > Clostridia > Lachnospirales > Lachnospiraceae > COE1. The sequence goes on along the minus strand of JALEWA010000156.1, from coordinate 10,883 downwards.
CCTTTGAAAAGTGGGTGATTCTTATTAATTTCCGTGATAATAACCTATATTTTGGAACGCCAATTTATGCACGTCCGAAATTCTTTTATTATTATCTTTCCCCGACATTTGTCCTAAAATTCGATATTGATGATTTATTTTATTATTCCTCACATAAAATCATGAAGAGAAACGGTCATCTGTTTGTTGCTGATTATGGTATGCAGGTCAATATCCTTAACCGACATGGAATACGCAGCTATAGTGTTCCCGGAAAAGATTATGTCTTTCTAAATGGTGATGATACTGATTTTCGCAATGAAAATCTTAAAATCATCAATCGTTATCTTGGTGTATCAAAGCTTATTGTGAAAGGAAGAACAAAATATAAAGCTAAAATCAATCTTCCCGGCTATTTTGTCATCGGAACTTATGATACAGAGGATGAAGCTGCCATTGCTTATAATAAAGCAATCGATGTCTTAAAACGTAACGGAGTAACCAGAAATTATACTCCCAATTACTTAGAAGGGCTTTCTCCTGCCGTCTATGCAGATATCTACGCAAGGCTTAAAATATCTGAGAAACTGATAAATTATCAACCCACAAAAAAATAAAAGTGCTGTAACTTTCAATGAGCTACAGCACTTTTACTACTCTTCCGAATAATCAACAAAGCTGATATTCATGCCTGTTTTTTCTGAAATACCACTGATGGTACCCTCCTTATCATATTGCCACATCATAAATTCATAGGGATAATCAGGAGTATCCGCCTCCTGAGACAACCAGATATCATAATCACTTAATGCTTCCAAATCGATCTTAGTAACCAACCATTCCTTATTACCGTAAAGCATTGGTATATAACCTGCCTTTTTCACGTCGTCCAGAAACTGCTTTGCGAGACTTGTTCTTCTATCGATATCCAGAGAATCTACTCTTGCCATATCACCTTCAATCTCTTCCATATCAAATACAACCGGATAATTGACCGGATAATCCTTAATGGCTTCCAGAAGAGTCTGCACTTCTTCCTTAATCTCATCCTCCGTAATTGCCTGGGAGAAGAAATAAACACCAATATCCAGCCCGGCATTCTTTGCTCCCGTCATATAATCCTTAAGCTTTTCATCCAGTACAATTTCACCACTGCTGTATCCCCTGCCACCGACTTTAATCATAACATAATCACAGCCTGCTTTTTTTAGCTTTTTGAAATCCACAACACCCTGTTTACAAGAGATATCAACACCAAACCATGATGCCTCCTTACCATTGATATAGTAACTCATAATCGGATTCTTATAGACGAAACGTGATTTTACATACTTGTTTAATGCAAGCTTATCATTCAGTTCCACCAATTGTTCCGATCCATCAGATAAGATGACAAGCGTGTGCTTACCATCATTTAAACCGTTGTCTTCTTCCTGTGTTTCTTCCGTCTGGGTTACTTCCTCTAACTCTTCCTTTTCCGGCATATCATAGACAGAGGTTTTTCCTTCAGCCAGATTCGCTGCAGAATTCTCGCTGCCACTATTAAGTGAACCATCTACAATGGTCTCCCCAGTTGTCTGGTTGATGACTGTTCCATTTTTACTCGATTGTGAAACTGTTTCTTCTCCTGCCCCATCAAGTGCTGACAAATCCCATATATCAAGCTGGTCTGATGTCAAAGTGCTTCCTGAAATAAGGGAATCCGCACTCTTCTCCAAGGGAACCTGTGTGTCTTCTATTCCTGCCGCTTGCCTTCTGGCCTCCGCCTGTTCTTTAGCAAGCTGATATCCTGAACCATTCTTTCCCTTATAATTCATTCCAAATACAAGCCCTGTAACCGCTAAAATGACTACAGACATAAACAATACCATATATAGAAATACTTTATTATTGCTATTCTCTTCTTCGTAAAAATCATCTGTCAACCGCATGATTATCCCCCATTTACAAATATATCTACATTATATGTCAGAACAAATCATTTACATAACTCCTTTACTCTGACATTATACAATATATAAAGTGTATTTTCAATTATTTTCTGAATATTTGGGCATTTTTCATCTTACAAAGACTATTTCAAATAAAAAAGGCTACTGTACAATGACAATAGCCTCTCATCAATTCCATATGATTAAACAATCGCTTTCTTCGGACACTTCTCCTTACATGCACCACATCCGGTACATTTGCTCTGATCAATATGTGCGTGGAAATCCGTTACCGTAATAGCTTCACTCGGGCAGGCCTTCACACATAAGCCACAACCGATACAAGCTGACTTACAAGCCTTCATGGCAACCGGTCCCCTGTCCTTAGAGCTGCACGTTACGACACATTTTGCATCATAAGGGATTAGCTCAATCAGGTTTTTAGGGCAGGCTGCAACACACTTGCCACATGCCTTACATTTCTCTTTATCTACAACAGCAATGCCATCCTTAATGGAAATTGCGCCAAAAGGACAGGCCTTCATACAATTGCCATATCCTAAACAACCATGGCTGCATGACTTTGCTCCTCCATCAGGAACAAATCTTATCATGCTGCAATCTTCTACACCGGAATATTCATAATTCTGAGTTGTTTTATCACAGGTACCTGCGCATTTCACAAAGGCTGTCATGCGCACCGTTTCTTCTGCCTCCACACCCATAATTTGAGCAATCACCTTGCCAACTGCCTCACCACCTACAGGGCATGCATTTACAGGTGCTTCGCCCTTGGCAATCGCCGCTGCAAGACCGGAGCAGCCCGGGAATCCACAGCCACCACAGTTATTTCCCGGCAGAGCTCCAAGTACAGCCTCTTCCTTTTCATCTACTTCAACTTTAAACAGAATTCCTGCAACACCAAGGAATACACCAAGGAACAGACCAACGCCGCCAACAACAGCGACTGCAGTTAAGATAGCTGAAATATTCATCTTCTCTATCCGTCCTTTCTTTTTCTATAACAATCCTGAGAATCCACAAAAGGCAATCGCCATCAATCCTGCGGTAATCAGAACAATAGGCATACCTTTAAAGGATTCGGGTATATCATTATATTCTATCTTTTCTCTGATTCCTGCTAAAATAACAATCGCAACTAAGAATCCTACTGCTGTTGAAAATCCGCTTACGATACTATATCCAATACCATATTCCTTTTGTACATTTGTCAATGCAATACCAAGCACTGCACAGTTTGTTGTAATCAGAGGAAGATATACGCCAAGTGCCTGATACAAGCCCTGCATATACTTCTTCAAGAACATTTCCACGAACTGAACAAGAGCTGCAATAACAAGAATAAATACAATGGTCTGTAAATAGGCAATATCCAAAGGTACTAAGATAAAGCGGTAAATAGCAGCTGCAACTGCAGATGCAAGCGTTATGACAAAGATAACAGCTCCGCCCATTCCGGCAGCCGTTTCTATTTTCTTAGATACACCAAGGAACGGACATAATCCCAAAAACTGACTTAAGACAACATTGCTTACCAGTGAGGAGCCAATCAATATGACTAATAAATCCTTTACAACATCAAGCATCTTTATTCTCCTCCTTTGCTACCGTTTTCTTCTCATCTGCTTCTGTATCATAGAAGCGATGCGTACATCCACTATCACCACAGCTTGCGCAGTCAGAATTGCAGCCGGACTGAATCTTATCAGCATTCTTTCCCTTTGCTTCCAGACTCCTCTTAACCTTATTCTGTGTTGCAGTCAATGCCGCCAGCACGAAAAAAGCTCCAGGAGCCAGTCCAAAGATTCTGATTGGTTCGTACTTCAGCTCCAGGAATCCAAGCTTGATTGGTTCTTCCACCGGAAGAATGGCAAAGCCAAACAGTTCACCTGAACCAAGAATTTCTCTCACTGCACCAATGCAGGTAAGTGCCAATGCGAATCCAAGTCCCATGCCAAGTCCATCAAAGAAGGATGGAATAACAGAATTTTTAGAAGCAAAAGCTTCTGCTCTTCCTAAGATAATACAGTTAACAACAATCAGAGGTATGTAGATTCCAAGTGCATCATAGAGACTTGGGATAAAGCCCTCCAATAAAAGCTCTACCATAGTAACAAAGGAAGCAATGATAACGATAAATGCCGGAATTCTTACCTTATCCGGTATGATATTTCTTAGCAGTGAAATAATCATATTACTTAAAACAAGAACCACTGTTGTTGTTAATCCCATGCCAAGCCCGTTCATGGCAGAAGTTGTAACTGCCAGTGTCGGACACATACCAAGCATCAATACAAAGGTTGGATTTTCTTTTATTAAGCCATTGAAGAAAACAGAAGCTGCACTCTTTTTCTCTTTTACAGCTGTATCACTCATTTGCACTGCCTCCCTTCAATTCATTTTGATAATATGCCAATCCACCATTCACACCATTTACAATGGCATTTGATGTAATCGTGGCGCCACTGATGGCATCAATCTGTGAATCATCTGTTGAACCACTTTTCGTGACAGTAAATCGCTCCACCTGTTTATTCACGAACTGTGGCACAAGCACATCTCCGGCTTTCATACCAAGGCCTGCTGTCTCCGAGATACTTAGTAAAGAAATACCGTTTAAAACACCTTCATTGGTCACACCCATGGAAAATTGAATGTCACCGCCATAGCCTTCGTGATCCGTAACCGTGATAACATAACCTAATACAGAACCGGAAGCATCCTTTGCATACATAATTTCGTCAATATCCGCTCCGGTAATACCGGCTTCTGCTAAAACAGCACTCGCTGCTCCCATATCAAAATTCTCATATGCTTCAAAGCTTGATGCTGTTTCAAAAACATTCTGACAAGCCTGTGTTTTTGCTTTCTCCTTTTGTGCTGCAATAGGCTCCTTCGTAATATCATATACAACGCCAAGAAGTAAACCTGCAACCAAAGTAATGGCGAAGAGAATCAGTGCATCTTTTATCGTATTTTTCATGCTCTTTCTCCTCCTTTTCCAAATGGCTTAGGCATCGTAATCTTTTCCATAAGTGGAACAAGCAGATTTCCTAAAATAATGGCATAAGAAACTCCCTCTGCAGATGGGCCGAATAATCGAAAGATTCCTGTCATGATTCCTAAGAAAATGCCAAACAGATACTGCCCATTCCTGGTAATCGGTCTCGTTACATAGTCTGTCGCCATGAAAAATGCGCCAAGCATCAGACCTCCACCAGCCAGATTTGCAGATATGTATTGCGCATCAAATCCATGTCCTCCAAAAATGGTGATAAAAATAACAAAAGACACAATGTAGGAACCCGGAACACGTAAATCAATAATTCCTAGTAAAATCAGAAAACATGCACCAATTACAATGGCAACCATACTTGTCTCACCAATTGTACCGGAAGTACGGCCAATGATCATATCAAATGCATTTACTGTCCCGCCTGATTTTAAAATGGCAAGCGGTGTTGCTCCTGTATAAGCATCACAATCAAAATTAGTCATAATCGAAGTAAAGGATATCAAGAGGAAACATCTACCTCCCAATGCCGGATTCATAAAGTTCTGTCCCAGACCTCCAAATAACATCTTCACAACTAAGATTGCAAACACACCACCCAAAATACCAATCCAAAGAGGTGCTTTCGGTGGCAGATTCAATGCCAGTAATAATCCTGTTACTACCGCTGACAAGTCGTTAATAGTAACCTTCATTTTCATGCATTTCTCGTACACGTACTCCGTTAATACAGTTGACGCAATCGTTACAAGAATCAGTAAGAATGCATGAAATCCAAAATTATAAATACCAAATCCGGTTGCAGGAAGCAGGGCAATTACAACACATGCCATAATGTTTGATGTTGTTTCCTTTGACCTGATGTGCGGATTGGAAGATACTTTCATTAATTTATCCACAGCTATGCCTCCTATTTTTTCTTCTTTGCCAGTAATATCTTTCGCATGGACTTGATTGATTGTGTAAGCTGTCTCTTTGCCGGACAGACAAAGCTACAGCAGCCACATTCGCAGCATTCCATACCATGATTTGCAAGGAATCCCTCTTCATCGCCATGTGCCGCACATACTGCGAGCTTCTTAGGGACTACTCTTCCCGGGCACACTTCAACACATCGCCCGCAATTGATACACGGGCTTGGTTCCATGGCAGAAACTTCATCTTTTGTCATACACAACAATGCCGATGCTGTCTTTGTTGTGGGAACATTCAAATCAAATAAAGCAAATCCCATCATCGGTCCACCGGACACTACCTTCTCCGGCTCCGTCTTAAAGCCGCCGGCTTCTTCTATTAAATCCTTATAATTCATGCCGATTCTGACATAGAAATTACGTGGATCATTTACTGCATCTCCTGTCACGGTAATGATTCTGTTCATTAAGGGCTTTCCTTCTTTTACAGCATGATAAATGGCAACAACCGTATCTACATTATCTACCACACAACCAGCGTCTGCCGGAAGCATGGAGGAATTGATGGCTCTTCCTGTAACAGCATAGATTAGCTGACGTTCTGCACCCTGAGGATACTTTGTCTTTAATGCCTTTACTGAAATTCTTTCCTCATCCCTGGTAAGCTTTTTCAGAATCTCAATACAATCCGGTTTGTTGTCTTCTACTGCTAATATACCGCGTGCATTATCAAAAAGCCTAAGGATAATCTTAAGACCTTCCACAAGCTTCTCCGGCTCCTCTAACATTCGCCTGTAATCGGATGTCAGATATGGTTCACATTCTGCGCAGTTTGCAATCACATAATCTATCTTTTCCGGTTCCTTCGGTGATAGCTTTACATGGGTAGGGAAACCGGCTCCACCCATTCCAACAACTCCTGCATTTTTAATTAATTCTATAATTTCCTGCTTACTGATTTCCTGCGGATCATGTGGTGTGTATTCTACCTCTTCAAATAATCCATCATTATCAATAATAATGGAATTTACCATATCTCCAGTCACTACTCTTCTTGGCTCAATTGCCTTAACAGTACCGGATACACTGGAATAAATCGGGGCAGAAACAAATCCGCCTGCTTCCGCTATCATCTGACCGGTAAGAACGTGGTCACCCTTGGCAACAACCGGTACAGCCGGTGCTCCAATATGCTGACTAAGTGGATATACCATTTCACCTTTTGGTACAATTACCTTCATTGGCTTGTCCTTTGATAAATCTTTTCCATCATAAGGATGAATCCCGCCATGAAATGTCAGTTTTGCCATTTCTTCTCCTTCTTTCCTTACTATTTTTGTGAATGCATGTTACATCATTTCATAACCATTCAGTCCCTCATAGTTACAAGCATCAATTCACTTATTTACAGCACTTTTACCAAATATATACTGATAAATATTGAGTTTAGCATTCACTATCACTAATATACTATTTTTTTCCTTTTTTTTCTACAGTAAAATAGATTTTTGTAATTATTTTGTCAATTTTTGTTTCGACTTTTGACACACATATCTCCATGTGGTAAGGTATATTCATAAAGTAATCATTTTAGCTTTAAATTTATATAGGAAGGAACATGTATCATATCTTTTTCGAAATGTATACACAAGAGAGAAGTCTATGAAATGTATTCAGAAAAGCTTAGGAAGTCTCGTTCCTAATTATCCGATTGAGAATTTTTGTATCCCCAAGCAAACCTTGTTTATTGATATTGAAACAACCGGTCTTTATGCAAAGAGCTCTTCTCTGTATCTGATTGGCTGCATTTATTACTATCAGGAGCAGGACGGACATAGCTGTTGGAACTCTATTCAATGGTTCGCAACAAATTATGAAGATGAAGAAAATGTATTACGTGCGTTTGCTGAATTTGCCAAAAACTATCATTATTTAATTCATTTTAATGGCAACCAATTCGATATTCCTTATCTCGACCATAAATATGAGCAGTATCATATTGATTTCCATATAAAAGAATTTGAAGGAATTGATATATATAGACGTATTTCACCATATAAAGCTTTCTTGAAATTACCGGACTGTAAGCAGAAAACCATTGAGAGCTTTCTTGCCGCAGAACGTGAGGATACTTATTCCGGTGGAGAACTGATTGAAATTTATCATGACTACGTATTGACACATGATGAAGAAAAAGAACATTTCCTCTTACTGCACAATGAAGAAGATATCAAGGGAATGCTTGAAGTAGTGGCAGCATTAAATATTCCTGACCTTTTCTATAACCCTGTCAAGGTCGTAAAGGTTCAGGCTAATTACTATAATGACATTCATCAAAAGCGATTCCCGGAAATCGTTATGACATTAAAACTATCATGCTGTCTTCCTGCTGAAATATCATACGGTGCAAATGACTGTTATTTTGTTGGGCATGGACATGAGGGTAAACTTCGTGTTCCGATTTATGAAGAAGAAATGAAATACTTCTATTCCAACTATAAGGATTACTACTACCTTCCAAACGAAGATATAGCCATCCACAAATCGGTAGCATCCTTTGTTGATAAGGAATATCGTGAGCAGGCACTTGCTTCCAACTGTTATACCAGAAAAGCCTCTTCCTACCTGCCACAATGGGACGTTGTTTTTACACCGTTCTTCAAACGTGATTATAAATCTAAGGAACTCTTTTTTGAGCTGACAGATGAGTTTAAAACAAAACGTGAGGATTTTAACCGTTATGCACAGCATGTCTTACAGATGATGGTTCAAAAATAACCAGGTTAATTTTTCGTTTTCATATAAAAAGGTGAGAATACCGTACTTTTACGTTTTTCTCACCTTTTCTATATTCATTATGACTTACATTTCACATAGAAGAAAGAGTTCTTTCTTTCATAATTAATTTCCTTATAGTTCATAATCTGTTCCGTACTTCCGATAAACAAAATACCTTCGTTCTTCAAAGATGCATTAAACTTACGGAATACTTCATCCTTTGCTTCCTCCGTAAAATAAATCAATACATTTCTACAAACAATCAAATCACATCTGTCAGGATATGTATCCTTTAATAAATTATGTTGTTTGAATTCTACCCTTGACTTAATCTCATCTGAAATCTGATAAGACGGACCAATCTTCGTAAAATATTTCTTCTTCAAGTCATCCGGTACTGCTGCAATGCTCTTCTCATTGTATAATCCGGCTTTTGCTTTCTCTATAACCTGTTTATCAATATCCGTTGCAATAATCTTAATCTGATTCAATGGTATATGCTTTGAAAAAGCCATAACAAGCGAATAAGGCTCATCACCTGTGGAGCAGGCTGCACTCCAGATCTTTAAATTTTTACCAAACTTACTGATTAACTCCGGAATAATTTCCTTATCCATCAATCTCCATTGTTCCGGATTACGATAGAATTCCGATACATTAATCGTAAGATAATTTACAAAATCATCAAAGACTGTTTTATCCTCTCTCAACTTTTGTAAAAACTTATCATAGCCTGTAATTTTGTATTTAGATATCAGCGTATCTATTCTACGCTTCATCTGCTTTTCTTTGTATGCATTCAAATCAATTTTTGTCAATGCATAAACTTCCTTTTTAAAATACTCATAATCGTATACCATAGGCTTCCCCTCTCCTTAAGCTTATTGATTATAATATGCAAATACGCAAATAGCCCTAGGAACTTTCGTCCCTAGAGCACATTCATTCAGTTGTTCTTATACGATTATTTATACCCTTTAAACACTGATATAATCAGTATCCCCCTTCTAAACACTCATATTCAGAACATTACATACAACTTATTCGTTATCTTCTTCTGCTTCCTGCTTTGCAATGACTGCATCAATATCTACAGAAACAACATCTGCATCATCAGCCACTTCCTCTTCTACTTCCTTTACTTCCGGAGCATATAAAGCCTTAATGCTTAAGCTGATCTTCTTGCCTTCTTCATTAAAGTCAACAACCTTTGCTGTTACTTCCTGTCCAACTGATAATACATCAGATGGCTTCTCAATATGCTCTTTTGCAATCTGTGAAACATGAAGTAATGCATCGATACCTGGCTCAAGCTCGACAAATGCGCCAAAATCAGTCATTCTTGCAACTTTACCAGTTACTTCATTACCTACCGCATACTTTGTAGCTGCATTCTTCCAAGGATTAGAATCATCAAACTTCAAAGAAAGGGCAACCTTTGTTCCTTCGATTTCCTTAATAAGAACCTTCAGAGTCTCACCAACTTTGAATACTTTCTTAGGACTTTCGACACGTCCCCAAGACATTTCTGAAATATGAAGTAAACCATCTACACCGCCAAGATCGATAAATGCGCCAAAATCTGTAACATTCTTAACTGTACCTTCAACGATATCACCAACTTTAATCTTCTCAAATAATTCTTTCTGCAATTCTGCCTTCTTAGCTACGATTAACTGCTTACGATCTCCGATATATCTTCTTCTCTTAGGATTATACTCGCTGATAACGAATTCAATATCCTGTCCGGCATACTTGCTTAAATCTTTCTCATATACATCAGAAACAAGACTTGCAGGAATAAAGATTCTTACTTCGTCAACAACAACGCTTAATCCTCCATCTAAAACCTGTGAAACCTTTGCTGTTAATACTTCCTTATTATTGAAAGCTTCTTCAATTCTCTTGTTGCCTCTGTCAGCAGCAAGTCTCTTATATGTGAGGAGAACCTGTCCCTCACCATCATTTACCTTAAGAACCTTAACTTCCATCTTATCGCCAGGCTTTACGAGGGTTGTAAGGTCAACATTTGATTCATTTGTATACTCGTTACGAGTAAGGATACCATCTGACTTGTAACCGATGTTAAGGATGATTTCATCTGGCTTTACATCGATGACTGTACCTTCAATTACCTCTCCTGTATGAATAGTTTTTAATGATTCTTCTAACATTTGTTCAAAAGTTAATTCTGACATAATTTTGAACCTCCTCAATTATTTTGTTTGGGGTAGAAGCCCCCGCTGT
>JALEWA010000145.1 GCA_022788085.1 Lachnospiraceae bacterium | reverse complement strand
GGGAACCATGACAACAACATTATTGCTTGCATATTCAGGAGGGTATCTGGCACTGCTGATGGTATTTATGGCTCAGGGAACTCCCATTTATAATATTTTGAATTATAAATATGTTTCTGCAGAAATTTTGCATACGATTGTGGGAAGCTTTGGACTGGTAGCAGTAGCACCTTTTACGGCATTGATGAGTGGTATACTGTTGGTTAAAAAGAATAAATAAACTGACTATAGCAAATATGAGTTCGCAAATACAGAAAACAGAGATATAATATATTCAGATGATTTAATATTGTGACCTTTATTCAGATAAATGGAGGTAGTTATGAGAACAATTCGAATGAAAATTATATCTGGAATTTTAATGTGTTCCCTATTAACAGCATTAGTAGTCAGTGCACTGTCAATTGTGAATTCTACACAATTAGCGAAAAGTGATGCAAAAGAAAAGATGCAGTTTACAGGAACGATGCACGCACAGGAGCTTAATGGCACGATTGCCAGAATTGAACAATCAGTAAATACCTTATGTGATATTATGATGCAGGACTTTGATTATGCATCTTTCAAAAAGGATAAGGGATATGCTGATCGATACACGGAAGAAATAGCGAAGGATGTATATAGCTTTGCCGGACAAACAGACGGAGCAATTACAGCATATATCCGCTATAATCCTCAATTTTCTAATCCGACATCAGGAATCTTTTTATCCAGAAATTCGCTGGAGGAAGATTTTGAGTCAATAGAACCGACGGACTTTACTATGTATGACGAAGATGATGCGGAGCATGTAGGCTGGTATTATATCCCGGTAAAGGCTGGTAAGGCAATTTGGATGGATCCATATCTCAATCAGAATATAAATGTATACATGATATCCTATGTAGTGCCTCTTTATGCAGAAGACGGTACATCCATAGGTATTGTTGGAATGGATATTGATTTTTCAAAGATTACGGATAGTGTAGATGCAACAGTCCTCTTTGATACAGGCTATGCATTCCTTACAAATGCTTCAGGAAATATTGTATATCATAAGGATTTAGAAAATGGAACAGATATTGCAGGATTGGATTCTTCTCTGGCAGAAGCAAAGGCTATTATTACATCAAGTGGAAATGAGGGATTGGAAATATCATATTCTTATGAAGGCATTCGGAAGAGTATGGTATATTATGACTTGCAAAATGATATGAAGTTAATCATTACGGCACCTTATAAAGAAATTGTTGCAGATGCAAAAAAGTTATCAGTTATGATTGCAACAGCAGTGTTGATTGCACTTATCATATCAGGAGTTGTTGGAATTGTTGTTGGAAGCAGTATTTCAAAACCAATTACACTTTTGACAGATATCATCAGCCAGACAGCAAGGCTTGATTTCAAACCGACCCAGTCAGGAAAAAGACTTCGTAAGCAGAAGGATGAAATCGGTACTATGGCAAAAGAGATACATAGTATGCGAATGATATTACGTGAAATGGTCACTTCCCTGAATAGTGCAAAGAATACGATCCTTGACACAATCGGCAATCTGGATCAGATTATGCAGGAAAACAGTACACGGGCGGGCGACAACTCGGCAGCTACACAGGAGCTGGCAGCCGGAATGCAGGAGGCATCTGCAAATACAGCAAATATTGTACAAAACGTGGAAGAAGTAAAGAATAATTCTCAAAAAATATATCAACTTGCAAAATCAGGAGAAGAGGATTCCAGACAGATTCAGTTACGTGCTAATGAGATGGAGAAGGTTAGCAGAGAATCAAGTGATAAGACTCAGAATATGTATGCAGTCATGAAACAGAAAACAGATGTTGCAATTGAACAGTCCATGGCTGTGAAACGAATTAATGAGTTGACAGAAGATATTAAAGAAATATCTTCTCAGACGAACCTGTTAGCTCTCAATGCAAGTATAGAAGCAGCACGTGCAGGTGAGGCCGGAAAAGGATTTGCAGTGGTTGCATCAGAAATTGGTGCTCTGGCTTCTCAAACATTTAAAACGGTTGATAACATCAATGAGATTGTGAATGAAGTCAACGAAGCGGTATCTAACATGACAGAATGTATCACAACAATGATGGAGTTCCTTGAAACGACAGTATTAAAGGATTATGGTACTTTCCGCGAATCCGGAAACCAGTACCGCACAGATGCAGATTCCTTTATGGAGGTTATGGGACAGGTTGGAAATGGAATAGAGGCTCTGGAAAGATACATAGTTCAGATTGTTTCAGCAGTGGAAGAAATCAATGATATGGTTACACAGTCGTCCGGTGGAATTAACATAATTGCAGAAAAATCAGGTGAAACACAAAACACAATGGCAGAAGGTTATGTTAAGCTACAGGCATGCAGGGAAGCAGTCGTAGAATTTCAAAAAATTGTAGAAAAATTTGAATTATAATCATGAAACAGGAGCTGTTGTATAATATACAATAGCTCCTGTAGTGTTCATAAATCAACATGCACGAAATTAAACGAAATTTTTCACGTGCACTATTCACAAATTATAAGTTGATTTATCGTCAATATTTCCCATTGAAAATAAATTGCACAATTGTTAATATTAAAACAGATAAAAGATATAGCACTTTGAAATATTTTTAGAGATAACTTTCATAGGTAGTTCCTTTATCTATATTTTAGCCGCAATATGTTTTAATAAGACGGTTTTACTTATGTAAATTTTTGGTATCGTTTCCAATGTTCGAAAATGCACGTAATTAGATTGTAGAAGATATGATATTTTTGAGCAAAATGTAAGAAGATTTATTTGGAAAGTGGGATATGATTATTAAAATTCTATAATAATAGAATTTAATAATAGAAAGAAACTTTATAATTTTAAGGAGAGGTAAAAAAATGAAAAAGCGTGTTTTAGCATTGATTATGTCAACAGCAATGGTTGCATCTGCATTAACAGCATGTGGAAGCTCTGATTCAAAGGAGACACCTGCAGCAGACACAACTACAACAGAAACAAAGACAGAAGCTAAGGATGAGACAAAGACTGATGCTCCTGCAACAGAAGAAGTTAAGGATTACGGCACAGGAGAACTTAAGGTATGGGTTCCTGATGCAGTAAAGACCTTTACTGAGACAAAGATTAAAGAATTCCAGGATGCTAATCCTGCATATGCAGGATATACTGTAACAGTAGAGCCTGTAGGTGAAGGTGATGCAGCAAGCAACATGATCACTGACGTTGAAGGTGGCGCAGACATCTACAACTTCGCACAGGATCAGTTAGCTCGTCTTGTATCTGCTGGTGCATTATCTCCAGTTACAGGTGACAATGCGACATTTGTTACAGAGCAGAACGATGCTGGTGCAGCAGGAGCTGCTACAATGGCAGGTACTGTATTTGCATATCCTTTAACATCTGATAATGGATATTTCTTATATTATGATAAGAGTGTTGTAACAGATCCTACAAGCCTTGATAAGATTGTAGCTGATTGTGAAGCAGCAGGTAAGAGCTTCTATATGGAAATTAACTCCGGTTGGTATCAGCCAGCATTCTTCTTCGGAAACGGATGTACATTAACATATGAAACAGATGATCTGGGTAACTTTACATCATGCAGTATTGACTATGCTTCTGATAAAGGTGTAGCTGCATTAAAGGCTATTATTGAACTTAATAAGTCTTCTGCATTTGTAAACGGTTCTTCTCTCAGTACAGCTACAAACGTTGGTGCTATTGTAGACGGAACGTGGGATTCATCTGCAGCTAAGGAATTATTCGGTGATAACTATGCATGTGCTAAGCTTCCTACTTTCAATGCAGGCGGAACAGAAGTACAATTAAGTGGTTTCGGCGGATTCAAGTTATTAGGTGTTAAGCCACAGACAGATGCTAACAAGTTAGCAGTTTGCCAGGCAATCGCTAAGTATCTTTCAAGCGAAGAAGTACAGCTTGCTCGTTACGCAGAAGCAGGTTGGGGTCCTTCTAACAAGGCAGCACAGCAGAGTGCAGATGTACAGGCTGACGAAGCACTTTCTGCATTAGCAGAGCAGTTAGCATTCACAATTCCTCAGGGACAGTATCCAAATGATTACTGGACACTTGCAACATCTCTTGGTGATTCAGTTATCGCTGGTGAGTATGACAATGCATCTGATGAAGACCTTATGAAGGTTCTTGAAGAGTTCCAGGCTACATGTGAGTCTGATGCAAAATAATTCATTGTAATTGAATATTGACTAGGCAGGGAGTATTTTCCCTGCCTAGTATATTCTATCAATATCCTTAAAGGGAAGAGATAGAGATATTTATGAAAAAAATTTGTCGTGATGAAAACATCATAATTAAGTAGATAGCTGCTTGATTTATTTAGTTTTGTAGGTAAAACATTCTGAAAGATTCAGAAAAACGCTTGCCTGCAAGAAAAGTACACAATCTGGAGGGACTATGAAAGAAACTGAAAAAAACTCTGGTATAAGTCATTTTTTCAAAAATGCAGGTAGTGCAATTTGTAATTTCTTTAAATGGATTGGTGCAGATTTGAAAGATATCGGCACGACCTTTGCAAATGGTGATTGGAAAACACGTGTGTCCTATCTCATTATGGGATTTGGACAGCTTATGCGTAAACAGTATGCTCGTGCAATTGCTTTTTTTGGACTTGAGGTGCTGTTTATTTATTACATGGTAGCATTTGGTTCTAAATATTTAGTAGACATCGCTACATTAGGTACACATGGTAGAGGCTTTAATCCGGATGGAACAGTCTCCTATGGTGATAACAGCTTTTATATTCTGTTATACAGTTTATTAAGTATTATCGCTATTGCAGCATTTATTTTTGTATGGCGTTTAAATGTACGTCAGAACAGAGATGCACAGGCTCTTTTAGCTCAGGGTAAAAAGCTTCCTACAACAAAGCAGGATTTGCATTCTTTGTTAGATGAAAACTTTGATAAAACATTATTGGCATTACCATTACTTGGTATCTTTGTTTTTACGGTATTACCAATTATTTTCATGATTTGTGTTGCATTCACAAATTATGACTATAACCATCAGCCGCCTGCACAGTTATTTACCTGGGTAGGACTTGAAAACTTCAAGAATATGTTCTCTATGGGAACAACCGGCTTTGGTAAGACATTTGGAACAGTTTTATCATGGACATTAGTTTGGGCATTTTTCGCAACCTTCCTAAACTATTTCTTAGGTATGGGAGTTGCTATTTTAATAAATAAAAAGGGTATTAAGTTTAAAAAATTGTGGAGAACGATTCTCGTTATGACCATTGCTGTTCCTCAGTTCGTATCCTTATTGTATGTTGGTAAAATGTTTGCAGCAGATGGTCTTGTAAATGCTTATTTGTTGAAATGGGGATGGATTGACAAGGCGATTCCGTTTTGGACCAATCCTACTTATGCAAAGATCTTGATTATTGTTATCAACTGTTGGATTGGTATCCCTTATCTGATGTTGATTGCAACAGGTCTTTTAATGAACATTCCGGAAGATTTATATGAAAGTGCACGTATTGACGGTGCAAATCCATTCCAGATGTTCATGAAGATTACACTTCCATATATGCTATTCGTTACAGGCCCTTATCTGTTAACCCAGTTTACAGGAAACCTGAATAACTTTAATGTTATTTTCCTTCTGACACAAGGACAGCCACAATCCATGAATTTGACAGGTGGTGCCGGTTATACGGACTTACTGGTAACATGGCTGTATAAGATGACAGTACAGGATACAGATTATAAGATGGCTGCAGTTATTGGTATCATGGTATTCTTAGTAACAGCTGTGATTTCACTGGTGGTATATAATGTCTTACCTTCAGTTAAGGATGAGGAGGGATTCCAATAATGGCAAAGAATAATGGTAGTATGAAACGACGCAGGGCAATTGGCAATGCGTTCACGTATCTTGTTTTGATTATAATTAGTATTATTTGGTTATTTCCATTCTTCTGTTTGATTATGCAGAGCTTCCGCTCTTATATCACGGAGTTTGGTGGTATGGTAAATTACCTTTTTCCAAAGGAGTTCTCACTGGATTCCTACAAGTTCTTACTTAGTGAAGATTGTCAGTTCGTGAGATGGTATGGAAATACACTTACGATTGCACTTTTTGTTGCAGTATTGCAGACAATAGTAGTTATTTGTGTAAGCTATGCTTTATCAAGAATGCGTTTTAAAGGACGTAAGGCTTTGATGAATTTTTGGTTAGTGCTTGGTATGTTCCCTGGATTCTTAACCATGATTTGTCTGTATTTCCTGTTAAAGCAACTTGGATTGACACAGGCAGGTGCAGTACCTGGATTAATCTTAATTTCTGTTGCAAGTTCCGGTATGGGATATTATGTATGTAAGGGATATATGGACACTGTTCCTAAGGCTCTTGATGAAGCAGCACGAATTGACGGTGCAACAAGAGCACAGGTTCTTTATATTATGATGATTCCTATGGCAAAGCCTATTATTATCTATACTGCATTAACAGCTTTCATGGCTCCTTGGTGTGATTATGTATTTGCTTCTTATGTCGCATTTGGACATAGTGAAAGCTATAACGTAGCTGTAGCAATGCAGCGTTGGGTTTGGACAAATGACTTCCAGGGTTATTTCACCAGATTCTGTGCAGGTGGTATTTTAGTAGCAGTTCCAGTTACAATCCTGTTCATGTGCTTACAGAAGTATTATGTAGAAGGTGTAACCGGTGGTGCAGTAAAGGGTTAATTCCAAAATTAGAATGTAAAATCGGCAGTCTTGACAGACTGTCGATTTTTTGGCGCATATAGGAAAGAAGGTTAAGGAAGTATGAGAAAGGGAAAAGAGATTCAAAAGCTTTTGCTTATGGCAGTAGTGTCACTTCTGGTAATGACATCATGTGGAGAGCAGGAGGTAAGTAAGGATGTAGAAGTACAATCAACAGTTGAGGAAGTAGGCTCAGAAGAGGGAGCGTCTGCGCAGCCTATTCATTATGAATATGAGCAGGAATTGAATATTATAGAGGATAATTACAGAAATTACTATGAAATTTTTGTTTATTCCTTTTATGATTCTGACGGAGATGGAATAGGGGACTTAAATGGAGTTACAGAGAAACTGGATTATATCAAAGAGATGGGATTTAATGGAATTTGGCTTATGCCCGTTATGCCATCTACAACATATCACAAATATGATGTAACGGATTACTATGGAATTGACTCAGAATATGGTACGATGAAGGATTTTGATAGGTTGATAGAGGAATGCCATAGGCGTGATATTCATCTGATTATTGACTTTGTTATGAATCATTCTTCGTCAAAGCATTCATGGTTTACAGAGGCATGCAGTTATTTACAGGAACTCCCGGATGATGCTGAGCCGGATGTAACGATCTGTCCTTATGTCGATTATTATCATTTTACGAAGGAAAAGAAGGATAGTACATATTATAATGTGAGTGGAACAGATTGGTATTATGAAGGTTCTTTTTGGTCAGAAATGCCTGATTTTAATTGGGAAAATGAGAATCTAAAGAGTGATTTTGAAGATATTGCAGCATTTTGGATTGATAAAGGTGTTGATGGATTCCGTATGGATGCTGTCATGCATTTTAGTGAGACGGATAAACAGTTTAATATTGATGTTCTGAACTGGTTCTATACTTATTGTAAAAGCCTGAATCCGGAATTTTATATGGTATCTGAGGTATGGGCAAATGAAGCGACCATTGCAGATTATTATGCAAGCAAAACTCCCAGTATGTTTAACTTTGATGGAGCAGATACAGAAGGAAAGCTGATCAAAACTGCAAGAGGAAATTATAAGGCTGAAAACTTTGTTAACAGTATGCTGACATATCAGGCTGATTTTGGCGCAGAAAATGAAGCATACATTGATGCACCATTTATAACAAATCATGATATGGGGCGTGTTGCGAATGCTTTAAGAAGCGATGCGAATGATTTGAAAATGGCTGGTGGCTTACTTATGACTATGAATGGTAGTCCTTTTGTGTATTACGGTGAAGAAATCGGTATGGCAAGTTCAGGGAAAAAGGATGAAAATAAACGTCTGCCAATGATTTGGTCCAATGCAGATGAAACGGGCATGACAGTAGGACCAAAGGATGCAGATTCAGGAATTACTTCTTCTTTTGCAGGAGTGGAGGAACAGCTTGATGATGAAATGTCCATTCTTAATTATTATAAGAGAGCAATAAGGCTTCGAAATGAGAATCCGGAGATTGCCAGAGGAACTGTTGCTTTGGTAGATGAATTGTGTAATGGTCATCAGGCAGTAATTACCAAGACTTATAAGGATAGTGTGATCGCCATAGTATATAATACTTCGGATGAAATGATAGAGGTTGATATTGCAGGTTCAAAGGTTGAAGGAATGGATATCAGAGGATATGTAACCTTGAATGGGGAGCAGATAGAATGGAATAAGGGGAAGCTTATGATGCCGGGACAATCAATTTGTGTGTTGAAATAAAAGATATATTTGTAATTTCTCTCTTTTTATATTATATTTAAGGAAGACAGATTATATTAAAAGATGGTAGAATTATGAAGATATATATGATACGACATGGAGAAACAGACTGGAATATAGTAAAGAGGCTTCAAGGACGTTCCGACATTCCACTCAATGAGGAAGGAAGGCGTCTTGCAAGGGTTACTGCTAAGGCGTTAGAGAATGTACCGTTTACAAAAATATATACAAGCCCCTTATTACGTGCAAAAGAAACAGCACAGATTATCAAGGGAGATAGGAATATTCCCATTCTGGAGGATAAAAGAATTCAGGAAATAAGTTTTGGAATCTATGAGGGGTTGTATTGTGCGGAAGATCATTATACTATTCCTGATCCGGACTTTATAAAATTTTTTAAGAAACCGGAAGAATATATAGCTCCGGAAGGCGCAGAAACAATAGAAGCTTTATGTAAGCGTACTACGGATTTTTTACAGGAATTGGTGCATACTACAGCATATCAGGATGAGACTGTTTTACTATCGACACATGGTGCAGCACTTAGAGGATTACTCTCTTCCATTAATATGAAGAATGTTTCAGAATTCTGGAAGGGTGGCATTCACAAGAATTGTGCAGTTACCATTCTGGAAGTGGTGGATGGCAGGATAAATCTGTTAGAAGAGGGAAAAGTATATTATTAGCATAACGAAAGAAGGCGGGTATAATGGTAGAAAATGAGTATAGCAAAGTAAAAGTGAACAACGAGATGGATTTCTGTTCAGTAGCGGATACGGGCGTAAAGACTGCTTTGGAAAAAGCATTTATGAAAGCAAGAGTTTCCTATTTCCTAAGATGGGAAAAACCGGGATTTTTCTCAAAAGTATTTGGTGGAGCAAAACCAAGTATTGTATTCTGTATCAATTCTGCACAACTTGAAACAGCAGAAGAAGTAATTAAGGGCTTAGGAGATATGGAAAGCGACATCAAGATGATTCGTACCAAGTCAAATAATAAAACAGGATTTTAGTACATTACAAAAAAGGACTGCACTTTAAAGCGCAGTCCTTTTTTGGTAATGATTTATTTGTCATAATCACTATCATAAGAGTTATCATCATACTCATCGGAATCATCATAAGAGTCATCATCATATTCATCAGAATCATTATAGGAGCCGTTATCATAATCATAAGAATCATCATAAGATTCGTCATCATAATCCTCATAATCATTCTTACCACTATTGCGGAAAAAGCTGAAAACAGTAATAATAATAAGAATAACAACAACAATAATGGCAAGTAACAAAAGGAGCATAGGGATATTATCCAGAAACGGAGTAAGTTCATGATTCGTATCAGCTTCTTCTGATGTTGATTCTGGGGTATTTGCAGTTTCTTCTGTATGAAGAGAGTTGGCAGTTACCGGTTCAGAAGATACATATTTTGCGGATATATATCCGATTGCACCCTGGTATGAGATTTCAAACCAATCACTTTCCACTTTTCCGGTTACAAGAATTTCCTTTCCATATGACAAGCTTCCAATGATATCATAATTCTTGGAAGGACCTTTTCTGACATTAAGTCCACCGGACGAAATGACATAGTAGGTGCCATCAAAAGGTTCAACTGTAAAATCATTTACGATAGAATCCTGTGTATCAGGTAATGCAGTATCTTGCGCTGGAAGCAGATTCTCAGGAGTATCCACGGAAGGTGTTTCAATCGTTATGGTTTCCTGTGTTGAATCGACAGCCGGAAATTCGGTTTGAGATGTATCGTTATTTATTTCTTCTGACACCTCTACTGTAATGTCCTGTGTTGCAGGTGATTCTTCAATTACAACGGTATTTTCCTCCGCGGCATAAAGGGTAATGGGTGAAGATAAGAAAAGCAGCAGGGCACATATAGAAAGAAAGCTGTTACTTTTATGATGAAATAAGAAGGAGAATAATTTCATATGGAACCTCCTCGTTAGCATACAAATTTTTTCTGTTATAGTATAGCATGCCCGAAAGAAGGTTCCTATATGAAAGTTGCATAATTAATATGTCTATTTTGAAAGAAAAAGGAATATTTTTTTAATACTCAGGGATTACGATAGCGGCGATAATATATGCTAAAATGCCACATCCACCAACAAAAGAGAAGATAATCCAAAGAAGCCGGATTACGGTCGGATCCAGATTCAGATATTCTCCAATGCCTCCACATACACCGCAAAGCATGCGGTTTCTGGATTTATACAATTTACGGTATTCATTATTATTATTATTTTGATTAAAGTCCATTTTTTTCCTCCATAATTCGTATTTGTTCAATATTTATAACTATATCATTCTTTCTTAAAATCAATATTGATGTTTCCCATATCGCATTCTAACATATAAGTGCTGTCAGCATCATGTTCAATTGATTTTGTGTGTGCGATACCACTGTAATCTGTTTTATTCAGAGTAATATTTCCAATACTGCATTCTAGTTCATAATTGTGATTTCTTACGTTGTCATCAAGATATAGATCCAGATTGCCAAGTCCGCATTCAGCGGAAAGGTCTCCTGTTATGATTCCGGAATAAGTCATATTTCCAAGACCAATTACAAGGTCAGAATCCTTTACAGAGCCTTTGTTGACTTCCAGGTTTCCTGCGCCAATGTCTGCGGTGAGCATATCTGCAAAGAACGTATCTACAACTAATCCGCCTGCACCGATTTCCATGTTGATATCGTTAGTGGCTAACAGAGCATCAGCTTCGATAATACCGGCGCCAAGCTCTATATCAATATTCTCAAAATAGAAGTCCTTTGGAATTTCCAGGTAGATATAGTTGTAATCATCAGAGTGAACACCAAAGGAAGCATGCTCAAAGCCTGTTACATAAAAAGTATGATTTTCTGTATAATATTGGAACTCCTCGGCATTTTTCGAGTAAATATGAAAATAGTCATCGGAGGATTCTGAGATGATACAGCTACCGGAACCGATTTTCAAATTAATGTCAGTGATATTCGATGAAAGGGCAGCCTGGAAATCCTCATATTCACCGGAGTGAGTCGGATATTCATCATTAAAATCCATATGAGTTTCACCATTATGCCAGGTTATGATATTTCTACCCCAAAAATCATCTATATTAAGATTAGTCTTTATTTCGTTGTGGGCGTAGGAAAATAAAGCAGTTCCGCCAATGAAAGTGCATACGGCAAGTATTATGATACCGATGGTAAGCATGGAAAGTGCTGCAATCAAACAGCCTTTTGCAAATTTTTTCATACTCGTGCCTCCTTGTTGCGATTTGAACATCTGTGAACCAGATTACTAATACAGCGTATTGCCCACGGAATGACGCCGATACAGAACCATCCGGTCAAAAGCAGGAAAAGGATTCCAAGAGCAGTAACAACAAGTCCCGCTCCAATCAATGCTACTCCGGCAAGAGGATTGTGCAGAATAGTTGGAAATCCTGAGAAAAACAGGATAACGCCAACAAATAAACATATTAATCCGGCAAATCCGAATCCGAAGATTAATCCGGCAATCGTAGCAAAAAATCCAAAAACAACACCGAAAATAGTACCAAGAAGTCCAAGCCAGACAGGACTTAACAGGATAGCGGCAATGACTGCCAGAATAATAAGGGCAGTGTTGGAGCTCTTCTGCGGTGCATTTGCTTGCTGATATTGGCTGCTGGAATAAGAAGATTGATTCTCCTGTTGATTGTTTTGATTATTGGAAGAATAAGTTTCCGGGGAATTCTTTACCTTATTAGATGCATAATCGATATCCTGATTATTTTTGTTAAAGATTCCTGATTTTATCTCAGTAGCGACCTCTTCGGGCGTGCCGAGCTCTTCCAAAATAGCCTCTTCATTCTCCAAACCCGCATCTTCGATATATTCTCTGTAATATGCAAGCGCCTCATCTCTTTCTTCAGGCGAAATATCAGAGAGTAATCCAAAGAGTTGGTCTAAGAATTCATTTTTACTCATGAGTTATACCTCCCTCAAATACACTCGTTATTTTGGTGGAATAGGAAATCCATTCCGTTTTGTACAGTTGAAGCTGTGCGCTTCCTTTGTCTGTAATCTGATAATAGCGGCGGTTCCTGCCGGCACATTCTTTATCATAGGTGGCCAGGCATTCATCCTTATGCAAGCGCCGGAGTACAGGATAGAGTGTAGATTCACTAAGCTCTATGACATCCCGGACATCCTGAGTAATCTTGTAACCATAGGTCCCTTCTGCATCCTTGGACACAACAGCAAGCACAATGGCATCAAGCAGAGTTGAACCAGTATTAAAAACCATGAATTCATCTCCTTTTCATTTTATAATATTATATGATGTATAATATTGTTTGTGAATATACTATATAGCATATAATATTATATGTCAAGACATGCATAACAATAAATTTATATAGGGCGAATAATTACTTTAAATTCCTTCTTGACTTTTCTAATTTCATTTACTATCATTAAAGAATAAGAAAAAGGTAGTGCCAAAGAGGAGTATTCATTACCCCTTAACAGAGAAAGAGGTCCATCGGCTGAAAGGCTTCTTGAAGGAAGGAATGAAGAAGGTAGCTTTGAAACCGGAGTCCGGAAAGTATTTATTATCAGTAAGGATTCACGCTTCGTCCCCGTTAACGGACAGGGCTCTGATAGGAGCTTGCAAAGATGGATGCTTATTGCATTCGAACAAAGGTGGTACCGCGATAACTCGCCCTTTGCCGGAATTTCCGGTGAAGGGCTTTTTTGCGCAAATAAGCAGAGTCATTAACAAGAAGAAAGGAAGAGAGAACATGAGCAAAGAATTAGCAAAGACTTATGATCCACATGGTCTGGAAGACAGAATCTACCAGAAGTGGCTCGACAAGAAATATTTTCATGCAGAAGTAGACAGGAGCAAGAAACCATTCACGATTGTGATTCCACCTCCAAATATCACAGGACAGCTTCACATGGGACATGCATTGGATAACACCATGCAGGATATCTTAATTCGTTTTAAGAGAATGCAGGGCTACAATGCATTGTGGCAACCGGGTACTGACCATGCAAGTATCGCAACAGAGGTTAAGATTATCGAGAAGCTGAAGGAAGAGGGAATTGATAAGCATGACCTTGGTCGTGAGAAGTTCTTAGAGCGTGCATGGGACTGGAAGAAAGAGTATGGTGGAAGAATCATCAGCCAGCTTAAAAAGCTTGGTTCCTCCTGTGATTGGGACAGAGAGCGTTTCACCATGGATGAAGGCTGCAATAAGGCAGTTACGGAAGTTTTCTGTAAGATGCATGAAAAAGGATACATCTATAAGGGGTCACGTATCATTAACTGGTGTCCGGTATGTAATACCTCTATTTCCGATGCAGAGGTAGAATATGAGGATCAGGCAGGTCATTTCTGGCATATTAAGTATCCGATTCTGAATGAGGATGGAACAGAGTCAGGTGAGTATCTGACCTTTGCAACAACAAGACCTGAGACCATGCTTGGTGATACTGCGGTAGCAATTCATCCTGATGATGAAAGATATACACATTTAAAAGGTAAGAAGGTCATGCTGCCTCTTATGAACCGTGAAATTCCAATTGTAGAAGATACTTATGTAGATATGGAATTTGGTACAGGTGTTGTTAAGATTACGCCGGCTCACGACCCGAATGACTTCGAGGTAGGAAAGAGACACAACCTGCCGATTATCAATATCATGAATGATGATGCGACGATTAATGAAAATGGTGGCAAGTTTGCCGGCATGGATCGTTACGAGGCAAGAGCGGCCATTGTAAAAGAGCTTGATGAGATGGGCTTACTTGTAAAGATTGAGGATTACAGCCATAACGTAGGTACTCATGACAGATGTAAGACAACGATTGAGCCGTTAGTAAAGCAGCAGTGGTTCGTTAAGATGGATGAACTGATTAAGCCTGCAGTAGAAGCAGTTAAGAATGGTGAGATTAAGCTTATTCCTGAGAGAATGGATAAGACCTATTTTAACTGGACAGATAATATCAAGGATTGGTGTATCTCAAGACAGCTTTGGTGGGGACACAGAATTCCTGCTTATTACTGCGATGAATGTGGTGAAATTGTAGTAGCAAAGGCAATGCCTGAGGTTTGCCCTAAGTGTGGATGTACCCATTTTACACAGGATCCGGATACTTTGGATACATGGTTTTCTTCAGCACTTTGGCCATTTTCTACGTTAGGCTGGCCGGATAAAACAGAAGACTTGGATTATTTCTATCCGACAGACGTATTGGTAACAGGTTATGACATTATTTTCTTCTGGGTTATCCGAATGATCTTCTCAGGCTATGAGCAGATGGGAGATAAACCGTTTAAGACAGTATTGTTCCATGGGCTTGTTCGTGATTCACAGGGAAGAAAAATGTCAAAGTCTCTTGGAAATGGTATCGATCCACTTGAGGTTATCGATCAGTATGGTGCAGATGCATTAAGAATGACCTTGATTACAGGTAATGCACCCGGTAATGATATGCGTTTCTACTATGAAAGAGTAGAAGCAAACAGAAACTTTGCAAATAAGATTTGGAATGCTTCCCGTTTCATTATGATGAATATGGAAGGCAAGGAAGTAACCGATGCAAGTGCATCCTTAGAGCCGGTTGACAGATGGATCATTTCTAAACTGAATACCCTGGTTAAGGATGTAACCGAGAATATGGAGAATTTTGACCTTGGTATTGCGGTTCAGAAGATCTATGATTTCATCTGGGACGAATTCTGTGACTGGTATATCGAAATGGTTAAGCCAAGATTATACAATTCAGATGATGTCGTTTCCCAGAATGCAGCATTGTGGACCTTGAAGACGGTATTGATCGATGCTTTAAAGCTGTTACATCCATATATGCCATTTATTACAGAAGAAATCTTCTGCACATTACAGTCAGAAGAAGAATCCATTATGATTTCCAAGTGGCCTGAGTACACAGAGGATAGGACTTTTGCCAAGGAAGAAAGAGACATTGAGATCATTAAGGAAGCAGTTCGTGGTATCAGAAATGTAAGAACAGAAATGAATGTTGCTCCTTCTAAGAAGGCACATGTATTCGTTGTTTCCGAGAATGCAGATATCAGAAATACTTTTGAAGAGGGTAAGCTGTTCTTTGCTTCTCTTGCATATGCCTCAGATGTAACAATTCAGAATGATAAGACAGGAATTGCAGATGATGCAGTATCGGTAGTGATTGCAAATGCAAATGTATATATCCCATTTGCTGAGCTTGTAGACATTAAGCAGGAGATTGAGCGTCTTGAGAAAGAGTCTAAGAGACTGGATGGAGAGCTTGCACGTGTAAATGGTATGCTGTCAAATGAGAAGTTCATGTCTAAAGCACCGGAAGCAAAAATTGCAGAAGAAAGAGAAAAATTAACAAAATATACACAAATGAAACAACAAATTGTAGAACGACTTGCACAATTAAGGTAAATAGTGTTACAATATGATGTAGGAGGGGCAAGCTTGCCTTCCCGGAGGTGACTATACATGGTTAATGTCAAATCTTATGTCAGGGTAACAGACGATAAAACAGAAGCGTGGCTTTACTTATGCGCGCCAGAGGATGGAAGAGATTATGATAAATCTGAAATCATCCAATATCTTAATGTGAATAAAGTAGTGGCAGGAATTAACGAGTCTCATATTGCGGCAATGTGCAGAAAACGGATTTATGAACGGGAAGTCAAGGTTGCCAGTAGTGTAAAGGGCGATGAGGGAAGTGCCGGAAGGTACGAGTTCTTCTTTGATACGGAAAAGAAGAAACCACAGATCCGAAAAGATGGCTCCGTTGACTATCGAAGCATGAGTCTGATTCAAAATGTCGAAGAAGGTGAATTGCTCGCTGTGTATCATCCGGCGGTGCAAGGTACACCGGGTACGGATGTAACAGGAGCAATGGAAAAGGCACCGGTATACAAGGAGCTTCGTCCTTTAGCGGGAAAGGGAATCAGTAATGCAGAGGATCCAAATAAGTATTATGCTACAAAGTCCGGTAAAGTAGAATATGACGGTGATAACAAGCTTTCTATTGTAGAGGTTTATGAAATACAGGGAGACTGTGACCTTACGAATAATCCGGTCATAAGTTTTAATGGTGATGTGGTTATTAATGGTAATGTAGAAGCAGGAGTTGTCATCAATGCTGGAAAGAGTCTTACGGTAGAAGGTGTTGTGGAATCGGCAAGAATCACTGCAGGAGGCGATGTCTGCCTGAAGCGTGGAATGCAGGGAGCAGGAAAAGGTTCTATTGTGTCCGGCGGCGATATTTTTACAGAGTTTATCGAATATGCAAATGTGACTGCAGAGGGAAATGTCCAGTCAAATGTTATATTAAGCTCGCAGGTCAGTGCCGGTGGTACTGTGACTCTTACCGGGAAAAAGGGTCTGATTGCAGGAGGAAACGTGCATGGTATGAAGGGAATAACCTGTATTTGTGCCGGAAACATGTCAGAAATCAAAACAGGACTTCATGCAGGAGTACAGCCTGATATGATGGAAAAGAGAATTGCAATCAACGAAGAATACAGTGTGGTAAATAAAGAGCTTGATGAAATCGTTGAAGGAATGGCAAAGATCTTACGAGTACGCCAGAAGACAGGTGAGCTTAGTGAACAGCTTCAGGAGCATTTAAAGGAACTGAAGAAAAAGAAGGACGAGGTTTACCAGAGATGCACGGAGATTAAGAAGCAGGCAGATGAGGTAGAGGCAATGTTTATGGCTGCAAGAGAGGCATCCATAAGAGTGGATGGAAATATCTATCATGGTGTTATTATCAGTATTGATAACCATCAGCTTGTCATTAACCGGGATACAAGTTTTATGGAATATAAGGCACAAAGTGGTATGATTGTTGGAACAGTTGTAGTATACTAATAGCTTGATGAAGAGACGTCAAGCGGGAAGTAGAAGGTTCATGATTGTCTTTGGATGGTCATGAACCTTTTTTGGAGGAAAGAAATGCATAAAGAAAAGATTAGCACCTATCAGGAGGCGGAAAACTATATATCAGAGGTACCGAAGTTTACCAGGAAGAATCCATTAGAGGAGACGAAGAGGTTCTATCAGTTTCTGCAAATGCGTGGATATCGTGAGAAAGATTTAGGGAAAATTGTTCATGTAGCAGGAACAAATGGAAAGGGATCTGTGTGTGCATTCCTGAATTCAGTATGCATGGAGAGTGGATATCATGTAGGTATGTTTACTTCTCCACATTTAATTACGATGAGAGAGCGCTTTGTTATAGATGGTGAAATTGTGAGTGAAGAAGCGTTTTTGGAGGCTTTTTTATGGCTTGAAGAAGAAATGAGCGCATACCATGAACAAACTCCGGATTATCAACCAACCTTTTTTGAAAGATTATTTTTTATGGGAGTGTATCTTTTCCAAAAGGCAGGGGTAGAGATTACCATTATGGAAACAGGGCTGGGTGGAAGACTTGATACAACAAATGTGATCGAGAAGCCTTCAGTTTGCGTGATTACGGAAATTGGTCTGGATCATATGGCATATCTTGGTGAGACAATCGAAAAAATTGCAAAAGAAAAGGCAGGAATTATCAAGCAGGATATTCCTGTAGTTTTCGTTGATAAGAGAAGGGAAAGTTCTGTCGTAATAGAGAGAACGGCAGCAGAAAGAAATGCATGTTGCTACAAAGTGTCGAATAATGAATATAAAATTAATGAAATTAAGAAAAAATCCATTGATTTTTCAGTGTGCAGTCGGTATTATGATTATGTTAGGCTTGAAGTGGAAACAAAAGCTGTTTATCAGGCAGAGAATGCTGCCATAGCAGTGCAGGCACTGGAAGTCTTAAAGGATCAGGAAAACCTCAACGGAATAACGAAGGAAACTATTATAAGTGGTATCCGCAAAATGCGCTGGCCGGGAAGAATGGAAGAGATATTGCCACAGGTTTATATAGATGGTGCGCATAATGAGGACGGCATAGAGGTTTTCATAGAGTCTGTGAAGGCAGGCTGGCAGCAGGAAGAGAGAAAGAGATGTTTTCTTATATTTTCTGCCGTAAATGATAAGAAATATGATAGAATGATAGAAATGCTTACGGAATTGGCCTGTATAACAGATTTCTGTATTACCAGGATTCCGGAGCAACGGGGCGTCGACATAGACGAACTGGAGAAACAATTTAGAAGTCATACCGATAGAAATATCCATGTCTTTGAAGAAATAAAGGATGCATTTGCTTATTGTATGCATCATAAAGGGGAGGAGGATGTGGTATATATCGTCGGTTCGTTATATTTGGCAGGTCTTGTGGAAGACCTTGTGAAGGGCAGTCTGGAGTAGCAGATGCCAAAACGCTTGTGAGAAAGGTTTGGTATTGAAATGATAGAGTTTGAAGAAGAGTTAAAGAAGTTTCACCCTAGTCTTGAGATAGAGGATGCTGAAGAAGCAATTTATAATCAGGATTTAACAGATCTGGCAGATGTACTTGTAAAGCTTGTAAAGGATGCAAAAGAAGAATAGGGGAACTGTAAGAGATGATATGTTATAATTGTGGTTGTCGCTTGTCGGAAAAGAATTTTTGTACCGGTTGCGGGGCTGATGTAACATTATATAAACAAATTATGTATGCCTCAAACCGTTTCTATAATGAAGGATTGGAGAAAGCACAGGTAAGAGATTTATCCGGTGCTATCCATTGTCTTAGAGAAAGTCTTAAACTAAATAAGAATCATATTGATGCAAGAAACCTTTTAGGTCTTGTTTATTTTGAATGTGGCGAGGTTGTTGCCGCATTAAGTGAATGGGTAATCAGTAAAAATATCAGAAGTGAAAAGAATATCGCGGATGATTATATTAACATGATTCAGAATAATCCGGGTAGATTGGAAACCTTTAATCAGACGGTAAAGAAATATAATCAGGCTTTAGCTTATTGTCAACAGGACAGTCTTGATCTGGCTATTATTCAGCTCAAGAAAGTATTGTCCATGAATCCGCGCTTCTTACAGGCGCATCAGTTGTTAGCACTTCTCTACATTAATAGTCAGGAATGGGAGAAAGCAAAGAAAGAGCTTGATAAATGCCTCAGAATTGATACCAATAATACAACTACGCTTCGTTATTTGAAGGAAGTAGAGGCAATGATGCCTTCAGAGGAGGAGCGGGGTAAGAAAAAGAAAGAGGCAATTGTTTACCAGAGCGGAAATGATACAGTAATTCAGCCCGTCAGCAAGAAAGACAATGTAGGATTTCATACAGTGCTTAATATTATTCTTGGAATTGCAATAGGAGTTGGTATCGCATGGTTTCTTGTTCTTCCGGCGAAAGTGCAGAATGCCCAGAGTAAAGCACAGGCAGAGAAAAATGCAATCAGCGAGCAATTAGATGCCAAGGCAGTAGAAGTAGCTGATCTCACCAGGCAGATAGAAGCCCTGCAGCAGGAAAAGGACAGCTTAAACAGCAGTCTTAGTGAAGCTCAGGGAGTAAATATTGCAGTAATCGCAAGTGATGAATTAATCGAGGCTGCGATTATGTATATTAATAAGACAGGTGATGAGATGGAAATTGCCGGTGTCATGGAACAGATTACAGATGAATATCTGGAAAAGGATGCATCTGAGAACTTTAAGGCCTTGTATCAGACTTTGATAGATGAGATTGGACCAACAGCCGCTGAGAATTACTATAATGTTGGATATGAAGCATTTCGGACAGAAGAATATGAAACTGCTATCGAGAATTTGGAAAAAGCATATAAGTATGAACCGGAAAATGGAGAAGCATTATTTAATCTGGGAAATGCTTATTATAAGAGCGGGGATACAGCATCAGCCATCAGTGTATATAAGCAGGTAATAGAGAAGTTCCCGGATACAGAGAAAGCAAGAAAATCAGAAAATTATATTAAGGAAATACAGGGATAATAAGAGATTACAAAAGAGGACATGCAAAAGACGCATGTCCTTTTTCTGTTATGGAATAGAAAAGTGTTCAAAAAGTAGTAAACACATTTCATAAGTACATAGTTCAGGGAGGATTTTATATGGAAGGACAATGGAAAGCGCAGACAGAAGAGAACCCTAACTTTGCAATTATTGATAATTATCTGTGTATCAGGATGCCAAAGGAGGTAGATCATCATGGGGCAGCAGGAATCAGGGAAAATGCGGACAGGCTTTTGCTGAATGAACAAGTCAGGAATATTGTCTTTGATTTCGAAAACACAAGTTTTATGGACAGCTCAGGAATTGGTATTATCATTGGACGATACCGTAAAATCTCAAGCTTTGGAGGTAAAGTATATGCCATTCATGCAGATGACAGGATTCAAAGAATATTAAGAGCATCAGGAATGACATCGATTATAGAGGTATTGTCATGATGGAAAGTGAGGCTAGAGGGATGAAGGAAGAAATGAAACTGGAATTTGATGCGATATCTGAGAATGAAGGGCTTGCCAGAGTAGTGATTGCAGCCTTTCTTACCAGACTTGACCCAACCTTAGAGCAACTGCAGGATGTAAAGACAGCAGTATCGGAAGCAGTAACCAATGCAGTGATTCATGGTTATGAGGAAAAGGGTGGAAAGATACAGATGACGGCTACTTTGGAGAATGGACAGCTTTCTCTTAGCATATCAGATAAAGGGGTAGGAATTGAAAATGTACAGGAGGCAATGCAGCCGTTATTTACAACAAGACCAGAGGGGGAACGTTCCGGCATGGGTTTTTCCTTTATGGAAGCATTTATGGATCGGGTAGAGGTGGAAAGCAGTCCGGGAAATGGAACGATTGTACATATGTGGAAATCTTTTCAGGAAAATATTCTTTCACAAAGCAGACTGTTAAGCAGGCAGGTATAGCGGATGGAGGAGAGAGAGCTTTTTCTTAGGGTACAGAAAGGAGATAAAGAAGCGAGAGAGCTCTTGTTTCATAAAAACACAGGTTTAATTCGTCATATTGTAAAAAGATATCTTGGAAGGGGCTGTGAGGCAGAGGATTTGTTTCAACTTGGTGCCATTGGGCTGTTAAAAGCCATTGAGAAATTTGATCCTGATTATGGTGTCTGTTTCTCTACTTATGCAGTGCCCATGATTGCAGGAGAAATGAGACGTTTTCTTAGAGATGATGGAATGGTTAAGGTAAGCCGCGGCATCAAGGAAAACCTATGGAAGATTCGAAGAGTCAGTGAAGAACTTGGTCAGAAGCTCGGACGTGATGTGACTTTGCAGGAGCTATCCAAAGAAACGGGAATTGCAATAGAAGATATCGTAATCGCGTTGGATGCCGGAAAGGATGTAGAATCCATCTATAAAACAGTGTATCAGTCAGATGGTAACGAAATCTATCTTCTTGATCAGATAGGAGGAAAAGCAGATAGTGAAGGAGAACAGGTACTGAACAGAATGCTTTTGGATTCCCTGTTGGAAAAGCTTGATGGAAAGGAACGGTTGTTAATACAGCTCCGCTTTTGTGAAAATCAGACACAGGTGGAGACAGCGTGCAGGCTTGGAATGACACAGGTGCAGGTAAGCAGAATGGAGAAAAAGCTATTGCTTCGGATGAGGCAGCAGGTAAATTCATAAGCAGGCTATAAAGTTTTCGACCAAACCAGTCGATAAATAAATTAACACGAAAGGTGTATTATGCCACAAGGAATGGAAGCCATGTGAGTAAGTTTAGAAAGGCTGGTATTGTTATGAATGGAATCAATTATAGCAGTTTATTAAGTAATTCAGATCTTTTTTCGAATCAGACAAAGTCTGTGAAGGAGGAGACAAAATATAGGACAAATGTATCAGGTGACAAGAAAAATAATACGACAGGCAGGAATGTCGATTATGATACAGTAGAAATCAACGGAAAGTCACGTCAGCTTCAAAAGGCAGGCTATGACAGACCAAAATGCGTGACACCAAAGCAGGAAGAGAAATATAAGGCCATGGATGCAACTGGTATTCAGGAGGGCATTGAGCTTAGTGATGCAGCAAAGAATCTGCTGGAAGAATTACGCGAAAAATATGGTAATATGGAAATTTCTGTAGCAAAGTGGTCAAGCGACGAAGAGCAGGACTATTATGCAAGGAATTGTCAGAAAGAGTATAGTGTCCTGATTGATCCTGAAGCCTTGGAGGCAATGGCTGCTGATGAATCCGTAAGAGAGAAATATGAATCCATTTTAGATCAGGCGGGCGACCATTCACAGGCATTAGAGGAGGCGTTAGGAGAAGACGTTGACCGGATTAAGAGCTTTAGCATTACCATTGGTGCAGATGGTAAGGTTTCCTTTGCGGTACAGCTAATGAAAGATCTCGAAGAAAGAAATGCTAAGAGGGCTGAAAAGTCTGCTGAGGAACAACGTGAGGAGAAACTCGAAGAAAAGCGTGTAAAGAAGCGTGAAGAGGAAAAAGAACGGTTGGAAAAAATATCAGCTGATTCGATAGAGGAACTCATCGAAAAGATAAAGAATAAGCTTTATCCGGAAGAGAGCAGCGATGATGTAGTTATTGAGAAAACAAACACAGAAAGTAAAACAGAGGCATAGGCCAATTTATTTTGAAAAGCGGTGAAGTACATGGGAGGACTTCACCGCTTTTTACTACATAATAGTATTGACATCAGTTATGAAATGCTCCCGGTTGCTCTGGTCAAAAAGATAGACAGGAAGCTGGTTAGACATATCAGGTTTCAGAGTAAGCAAATCATCCGGAACTTGCAAATGATAACCGGTACCTGTTTTGATATAACTCACATAGTCCTTTATGGAAGTAAGGGGCTTATCAAAGGCAATTCCATAGATTTCACCGCTTGAGGTATTGCCAACCAGATGGATATCTGAACCGGCGGTCATGGGAATGCTATGAGCTCTGGCATAGCGGTAGGCAAGTCTGTCCTGATAGGCGGGATTACCGGCGTTGGCAACCTCCCATGCGTCGCATTGGAACGGATGTAAATCAACTCGGTCAAGATAATCACGTTCACGGAATGGATGAGCCTGGACAACGAGTCCGCCAGCCTCCTTGATTTTCTTATAGTGTGTGATGTGATCCCATTCAAGAATATCAGGATGCGCAAGCAACCATTCCTTGTCAAGACCATAAACCAGGAATTCATCGCCTTCAAAGCGGCATTCCCATGCGAAAAAGACCTGAAGACCAAGTTTGTCACCCTCTGCCTTTGCTTCTTCATAGCCTTTACAAAAAAGCTCAACACGCTCTTCCCATGAGAGATGAGAAGGAACACAGGTATTTCCGTTGAAAAAATGATCAGTTACAATGATTCCTGTGTATCCTTTTTTCTTATAAAATGGTATATAGTCAGCACCACGGCTTTTGCCACAGGCACTTGCCTGAACCGTGTGCAGATGTGTTTCATACAAATAAGACATAGTTTTGACTCCTTTCAGATTGTGAATCCATGTATTATGGTAGCACAATTTTTGGCCATGGTAAATAGGATGCGCTTGCAGGAAAATAACGGGGAGAGTAAGATAAAATATATCGTTATCATTGGTAGGAGAGTTTTAAAATATGTATAATCAGGATAAAACACCATTATTAGATGCCATAACAGAATTTATTGATACCAGGCCGGCGTATTTTCGTATTCCGGGACACAGACTGGAACGTGGAGTGAGCCGGAAGTGGACAGATAAGGTGGGAAAAGAAATTTTTGCGTATGATGTGACAGAAACACCATTTACGGATGATTTACATAGCCCGGAAGGATCAATTCTGGAAGCAGAAGGGCTTTTGCAGGAGCTTTACAGGGCAGATAAAAGCTTTTTTCTGGTAAATGGGACAACTTGTGGAAATGAAGCAATGATTTTGAGTGCTGCCTTCGAAGGACAGGAGATTATGGTGGCAAGGAACGCCCATAAATCCGCCATGATGGGGCTTATTATGTCCGGAGCAAAACCGGTGTATGTCATGCCGGAAATACTAGAGGAATGGGGACTTCAAGGAGGAATCAGACCGGAAACTGTCAGGAGTGCTTTTGAGGAACACCCACATTGCAAGGCTTTATTTCTGGTGAGTCCAAGCTATTATGGAATTACATCCAATTTAAGAGAACTTGCCGATATCTGTCATGAATATGGTGCGATGCTCCTTGTAGATGAGGCACATGGAGGTCATTTGTATTTTCACGAAGAGCTTCCGCAAGGCGCATTAGAACAAGGCGCAGATATGTGCGTGCAGAGTATGCATAAGGTTACGGGGGCGCTTACACAGTCGTCCGTGTTGCATATTAAGTCAAAGCTTGCAGATAATGAGCGAGTAGCGCAAAATCTTCATATCGTACAGAGTACAAGCCCTAATTATCTGCTAATGACTTCATTGGACTGTGCAAGATATGAGCTTGCCATGCATGGACAGGAAATGATGGAGCAGGCATTAAAGCTTGCGGAATATGCAAAAAAGAAAATTCAAGCCATTCCAGGCTTTCAGTGCATGCAGGAGGAGATAGTCGGAAGGGCAGGAATTGCAGGACTTGACAAGACAAGGATTGTGTTTAGTGCGAAGGAATTAGGACTGACAGGTTTTGCTTTAGAGGAGCTGTTATTCCAAAGATATGCCGTGAATATGGAGCTTGCAGATTATGAGAATGTACTTGCCATTGTGACTTATGCCAATACACAAGAGGAGATAGAACGGCTGATTTATGCATGTGAAAGTCTGTCAAACGAGTACCTTGTGAAGGAAAAGGAGACATATATCCCACCGGCATTTCCGGCGTTGCCGGAGCAGGTTCTTACACCAAGGCAGGCGTATTTTTCTATGTCAGAAGAGATACCATGGCAGCAGGCGGTCGGAAGGATATCAGCAGAAATGATCGCACCATACCCACCTGGAATTCCTATCATTTATCCGGGCGAAAGAATCACGCAGGAGGTATGGAATTATTTGGAGAAGTTTCGTAGAGAGAAACGACATATTCATGGAAGCCGTGATGGAAAGCTGGAATTTATTAAGGTTATCAAATAAAAGGTATAAAAGCTTCTGCAAATGCAAATGATACCATATAGCAGTTATTAAGAAAGCAGGGTAAAACGGATGGCAGACGTAGTGCTTTATATTATGGCAAAGCAGAATGTGGAAGCGAAAAATGATGAGATTTTGCTGGGAGATGCTGCAAGCATTTATTGTGAGGACAGTGCAGTAAGAGCAAAGGCAAATGCCATGCGTATTCATAAGTTCCGGGAAGGACAGGAACCAAGAGCTGTTATCAGCATGATGAAGATTATAGAGATGCTGACTGCTCTTGTACCGGGAATCACGGTTGAAAGCATTGGGGAGAGTTCTATTGTTTTGGAGAAAATTCCTGAGAAAAAATATAAGGGAGCAATGGTCACATGGAAGATTATTCTTGTGGCAGCAATTAGCTTTTTTGGAACTGCTTTTACGATTATGGCTTTTCATAACGACGTTGGAATATCCGACGTATTTATGCGGATTTATGAGATTGTGACAGGAGAGGAATCAAATGGTTGTACTACCTTGGAGATATCTTACTCGATAGGTCTTTGTCTTGGAATTATTATTTTCTATAATCATGTTGGAGGAAGAAGAATCACGAAGGACCCTACACCGCTGGAAGTAGAAATGCGTAATTACGAAAGAGATGTCAACACGACTTTAGTAGAAACGGCAGAAAGAGAGGGAAAGCAGATTGACGTGGATTAGAGAAATGACATTAGGCTTTTTGGGAATAAGCTTTGGACTCATGGTTGCAGGTGGTGTTTTCACCGTATTATTTGTTGTAGGACTGATTCCTCGTTTCGCCGGAAAAACGGATACTGCAAGATATGAAGTACTGTATGAGGAATTTATTATTGCCGGTTCTGCATTTGGCTGTATATTAAGCATATTTGAGTTCCCTTATCTTTTTGGGGAATTCATGCAAGAGCTTCCACAGACTGTCTATCAGATGATAACTTTCCTGATACTTGCTATTGTTGGCATTTTTTCAGGAATGTTTGTCGGATGCCTTGCACTGGCGCTGGAAGAGATGCTGGATTCCATCCCGATATTTACAAGGAGGATTGGCTTTCGGCATGGACTGGGCATAGTAGTGTGGGCAGTCGCATTGGGAAAAATATGCGGCTCCCTTTTGTATTTTGGACTTCATCTTTTTGAGTAGCTTGATGTAAATGGTATCGGAGTGTTATGATAAAAGAGGCTGCAGCAGTGATATACTGTAGATGAAAATTAGAGTGGAAAAGGAATTAGCGATAGAGATGCCAAAGGAAATCAGTATCAGTGAACTTGCACAGAAATTAGATACTTCAATCACAACGGTTTCGAGGGCTCTGTCCGGCAAGGGCAGAGTTTCTGAAAAAACGAGAAACAGAATCTTGAATTATATTGAAGAGAATAATTACATACCTAATATTCATCGGCAAAAGAATATAGTGGAAAGAACAAGGACAATCTGCGTTACTCTTCCGGGCGAAGAGGATTTTGCAGAAATGCCATATTTTCAGAAGATTTTATTAAGTATTTATGATTATTTACAGGCAAGGGATTATCAGGTCATTATCATAAAGATAAAGGCTGATGAAATAGCGCCTTTAAAAAAGATTATTGCCAGAAATAAGGTCGATGGTGTTATTTTGACAAGAACGATAGAGGATGGTATGGCAATCAAGTATTTGCAGAAGGAAAAGGTTCCTTTTGTAGTAATCGGTTCTTATGATGATGAGAACGTATATCAGGTAGATGTAGAACAGGAAAATGCGTGTAAGGAACTGACTTCCATACTGATTCGTATGGGAATGAGAAAAATCGCGTTATTTTGTGCAGATATGAAGCATGGGGTTACACAGAACAGATATCATGGCTTCGTGAAAGCATTTTAGGAAAATAATCTTTCCGTAGATACTGGTTTGATATTTGATGAGGTAGGATATCAGGTGGTAGCAGATAAGGTTATCGAGGACATGCTG